>ONNL01000055.1 GCA_900319195.1 uncultured Ruminococcus sp.
GACGTTTCGGGCAGCGGCGACGGTGTGACATCTGCTGACGCGCTGACGATACAGAAGTTCCTTGCAGGAAGCGTTCCAAAGCTTCCCGAATAATAAGCCGACCCCTTTTATAATAATTCCTTATAAATCATTCCAAGTGAAAAGCCTTCCGCACAGGAGGGCTTTTTGCTTTTTGTGGTAACGAACGTTACCAGACGTTACCAGACGTTACCGGACGTAACGAACGTTAACGAACGTAACCGATACTGATACTGATACTGATAAGGATACAGATACTGATACTGATAAAGATAAGGATACAGATACGGATACGGATAAAGATAAGGATAAGGATAAGGATACAGATGATCATACTGATAATGCCGCGGGAAAGTTTTTTTGCGGCGGATATTGATTCGTGTCTGATTTTATGTTATGATTATACTATAACTTCAAAAGGATGATAAATTGAAATATGCTTGCATCACTTACAAACATAAATAAATTCTATAACGGCAGACAGGTGCTCAATAATGTCTCACTCTCTATCGACGAGCATGACTGCATCGGTCTTGTCGGAAACAACGGCTGCGGAAAATCAACTCTGCTGAAAATACTGACAGGCTCCGTTGAACCGGACCGCTTTACCGAACGTGACGGTATCATCTCAATTGCCTCAAAGACTACTATCGGCTATCTTGAACAGATGGGCGGACTTAACTCCGATAACACTGTCCTCGAGGAAATGCGCTCGGTGTTCAGACCTGTCCTCGACGCGATAGACCGTCTGCGCGAGATAGAGAAGGAGATCCAGGCAGGTGACAACAGCTCTGCGGATGAATACCAGCAGCTTTCATCGTGGATAGAGACCAACGACGGATATAACTATGATGTGAAGATAAGAATGATACTGAACGGCATGGGCTTCACTGAGGACGACTTGGGACGCACCGTGGAGGGCTTCAGCGGCGGTGAAAAGACAAGGCTGTGTATATCCCGCCTTCTGCTCGAGGAGCCGAATCTGCTCATTCTGGACGAGCCTACGAACCACCTCGACTTCCGCACGATAATGTGGCTTGAGGACTACCTCCGCTCATACAGGGGAGCTGTCCTCGTCGTATCGCATGACCGTTATTTCCTTGACCGCCTCTGCACCTCTATCTGCGAGATAGAGCGCGGTGTGCTGAAACGCTATAAGGGCAGCTACACGGCGTTTATCCGTCAGCGCGAGGAGAACGATACCCGTCAGGAAAAGGAATACGAAATGCAGCAGAAGCAGATAGCTCAGCTCGAGACCTTCGTTGCAAAGAACCTCGTCCGCGCGTCAACGACGAAACGTGCTCAGGCGCGTCAGAAGCAGCTTGACAAAATGGAGCGCATAGAGCGTCCTGTGCACGAAACAAAGTTCGCAAAAATACACTTTACATACGCTATGGAGCCGCCTATCGACGTGCTCAAGGTGAAGGACGTGGACATCTCAGTCGGTGAGGGACTCGGCAGAAAAACGCTTATCGACAGCGTGAGCTTCAATGTCCGCAGAGGCGAGAAGATAGGCATTATCGGTGACAACGGCATCGGCAAGTCCACTCTGCTGAGGATAATACAGGAACAGCTCTCACACAAGGGTATAGTGCAGTGGAACAGCAATGTGAAGATATCCTACTTCGAGCAGGAGAACCGGAATCTCAACAAGGAGCTGACCGTAATGGAGGAGCTCCACAGCCGCTATCCGCTCATGACGGAGCTGGAGATACGCAGCCAGCTCGCACAGGTAAGGCTCATAGGCGAGAACGTGTTCAAGGAGGTCGGAGTCATAAGCGGCGGCGAGAGGGCAAAGCTCTGCTTCGCTATCATGATGAACGAGCACGGCAATGTGCTTATCCTCGACGAGCCGACAAACCACCTCGACCTCGCTACAAAGGAGGCTATCGAGCAGGCTCTCGAGGAGTATACGGGTACGATAATTTTCGTCTCGCACGACCGCTATCTGCTCAGCCGTATCGCTGACCGCCTTATCGAGCTGAAAGAGGACGGCTGCCGCTGTCATGACTACGGCTTTGAGAAGTACCTCGAGGTGCTCCGCGGCGAAGAGGAGGAGCAGAAGCGTGCCGAGGACGCGGAGAAATTCCGCAGAAATGCCGAGGCTGCAAAGACCAAGGCTGAGAATTCCTACCGCAGCAAACAGCAGCGCAGTGCCGACGCTAAACGCAAGCAGGAGATGAGCCGTCTCGAAAAGGAGATAGACGAGCTCCAGGCTCAGATAGACGCGCTCTCCGAGGAGATCACTCACGAGGAGGTCTACTCCGACTACGAGCTCATGAACTCCAAATGCGCGGAGATAGATGAACTCAAAAAACGTATCGACGACGATTTTGATAAGCTCATAGAGCTTGATGAATAGCATTTTTGCATAAGCTCCCCACTCCTTCACATAATACTAAACTGATTTAAGAAATTGCGCGGCAAATAGTAATACTCTTTACTAATTAACACTAAATTTCCTTGCAAAGCATTGCTGAATATAGTAAAACATAATAAAGCAGTAATTGCTCCTGTGTGAGCATTTACGTGAAGGAAGAACAGTGCGAAAGGTGGGAATAATATGTCAAAAAGGTTGTTTGCAATTCTTATGTCACTTATGCTTGCTGCTGCTATGATGGTCTCATGCGGAGCGGTGAAAAACGAGAGACATGATACCCAAAAAAGCTCTGACAGCGAATCGGAAGCCGATGAGGACGAGGATGCTGATGAGGATGACAGACCTGCATGGAAAAGCCGCAGTGAAGAGTACAAAAACAAGAGAAAGCATACGGCGACTACTACTACAACAACGGTCACAACAACTGTTACTGCGACGGTCACAACTGTCCCCGTGACAGAGCCTCCGACCGAACCGCCGACCGAACCTCCCACGGATCCGCCTCCTCCGCCCGAGCCTGAGCCTGTTCCAGAGCCCGAGCCTGAGCCGATACAGCTCTCATACAAGGAGCGCAACAGTCTGTCGGCGCAGGACTTCGTGTCATATGTGTACGGCAATACCGTCTATGATTCGGAAAAGGATAATGATGATCATAGATTCTATGATATAAATATAGCCAATGCGGACAGCTCCGTTATTGAGGAGTATATCGACCTTCTCGTGAGCAGCTATAACTTTGAGGTCACAAATGAGTATGTACTTGATGTTTATTCAAGGGATAACTATTACCGTTTTCTGCGCTTTAATGGTGGAGATGTAAGCACCTTTCAGTATGATACATACAGCCGGTGCGGTCTTGTTGATACAGACCTGTTCGTATTCTACTATCAGAGCGGCAGCAGTCTCAGGATAGAGCTGAAGGTCGCTTACGGTCTTGACTATGACGACTACGGCGACAGGTCGTCCTATGTCTCACCGCCCGAGCCTGTTATTGATGACGGCGGAAGCAGCGGCGGCGGTTCATCGGGAGACTGGTCGGGATATGACAACGGCGGCGATGATTTCAGACCCGAGTATAAGGTGATGTGCTCGAAATGCCACGGCAGCGGAACGATAGCTTGTACCCAGTGCGACGGCAGAGGCTATATGAACAGCTATATCCAGACACCTAATTACTCGGGAAGCCTGTACCCCAATAATAGCTATAATTCGGGCGACAAGTGCATGAAGTGCCACGGCACCGGAGAACTGACCTGCCCCGACTGCGACGGAAACGGCAAAAAACCGTATACGGCGGATAGTTCGCACGAATTGATGTGATATCGGGGGAAACCCTTTTGAGACAAAGGGTTCTCCCCCGTACCCCTTTCCTAAAACTTTAGTTTGAAATTTTCTCCCCATATAGCACCATTGTTAGTTTTTTAAGAC
>ONNL01000087.1 GCA_900319195.1 uncultured Ruminococcus sp.
CATTTTTTCGCGCAGAACGGTACGTGTATATAAATTCCCGTGCTTTTCATTACATGGTGCGCTTTATGGATTTTTCAAGCCTGAAAAAGAAAGCGTTAACTAACTTCGGCACGGTGAGCATGAGCACGATGAGCAGAGCTATGAGGGGAGTTGCAAATGAGAAGCCTGCGATATATGCCGCCACGCACAGAATAAAGCATACGAGCGAGAATACCGCATTGAATATGGTCGCCGCCTTGCCGTTTACGCAGAGCTTACCGCATTTCTGACACGGCTTCCCGTATGAATTGAGCTGACCTGCGAATGCCTTTGTGAGCGGCGTGAAGGTCTTTTCGCGGCAGTGCGGACAGGTGTAAATGCTTTCCTTATTGTTCGTTGACATCTTTTATCTCCTTTGATTTCGGCGCTTCATCAGCCGTTTTCAGCTCCTTAGCCGTCGGTGATACGGCAGCAGCCTTCAGCTCCTTCAATATCGGCAGCGGCTCGAGCTTTTTTACCTTTTTCAGTCTCATTCTCGGCGGCAGCAGCAGCGCAAGCATTACAAACAGCAATGCGATAGTGCCCCATATATAGCTGAAATTGATGTCGTCACCGAGAAGTCCTATAATTATGAATACGACAGAAGCCGTGATGACCTCCGTGAGTGAAATACCGCGTAGGAAGTTCCGCAAGGCTCTCAGCACCCTCTGATGAGGAGCGGCTTTTTCTGTTATCACAGCGACCACAGAGAGCAGAAGTGCCGCCGCGGTTCCGTACATTATTATATAGTTGAGCATATCAGCCACCTCAGCTGTCAAGCTTCAAAACGCTCATGAACGCTTCCTGCGGGATCTCTACCGTTCCGAGCTGACGCATACGCTTCTTGCCTTCCTTCTGCTTTTCAAGGAGCTTCTTCTTACGTGTGATGTCGCCGCCGTAGCACTTCGCAAGCACGTCCTTACGCATTGCCTTGACGGTCTCTCTTGCGATTATCTTTCCGCCGATAGCCGCCTGAACAGGCACCTCAAAGAGCTGGCGCGGAATGTTGTCCTTGAGCTTCTCGACTATCTTTCTTGCCTTGCTGTAAGCCTCGTCAGCGTGAACGATGAACGAGAGCGCGTCAACGACCTCGCCGTTGAGGAGAATATCGAGCTTGACAAGCTTAGAGGGAGTGTAGCCCATGAACTCGTAATCGAACGAAGCATAGCCCTTTGTGCGCGATTTGAGCACGTCGAAGAAGTCGTAGATTATCTCGTTGAGAGGGAGCTGATAGTGCAGGTTGACACGCACATCATCGAGGTACTGCATATCCTTGAAAATGCCGCGCCTTTTCTGGCAGAGCTCCATGATATTGCCCGTAAAGTCCGAGGGAGCGATTATATCAGCCTTGACCATAGGCTCCTCCGCGGTCTGAATGAGGGCGGTATCGGGATAGTTTGTCGGGTTGTCGATGAATTTCGTCTCGCCGTTTGTGAGCGTTACCTTGTATATTACCGAGGGAGCGGTCGTTACGAGGTCGAGGTTGTATTCGCGCTCGAGACGCTCCTGGATTATCTCCATGTGGAGCAGTCCGAGGAATCCGCAGCGGAATCCGAAGCCGAGCGCAATCGACGACTCGGGCTCAAACGAAAGGGAAGCGTCGTTGAGCTGGAGCTTTTCGAGAGCGTCTCTCAGGTCGCCGTACTTTGCTCCGTCAGCAGGATAGATACCCGAGAATACCATCGGGTTGACCTTTCTGTATCCGGGGAGAGCCTCGTCGCACGGCCTGTCGTCGTTTGTAACGGTATCACCGACACGGGTCTCGCCTATGCTCTTGATAGATGCGGAGAGATAGCCTACCTCACCCGCTTCAAGCGAGCCTGTGTTGACAAGGGAGGTAGCGTCCATACAGCCTGCCTCAACTACCGTAAATACGGCACCTGTGGACATGAGTCTGATGTTGTCACCGACCTTTACCCTGCCCTCCTTAATTCTTACATAGATGATAACGCCCTTGTATGAGTCGTAGTAGCTGTCGAAGATAAGCGCCTGGAGCGGCTTTTCGGGGTCGCCCTTGGGAGCAGGTACATCGGTCACTATCCTTTCGAGCACCTCCTCAATGTTGACACCCATTTTAGCGGATATCCTCGGAGCGTCCATTGCAGGAATGCCGATGACATTCTCGACCTCAGTGCAGACTCTTTCGGGGTCAGCTGAGGGGAGGTCTATCTTGTTTATGACGGGGACTACCTCGAGGTCATGCTCGATAGCAAGGTAGGTGTTTGCGAGAGTCTGAGCCTCGATACCCTGAGAGGCGTCCACCACGAGAATAGCTCCCTCACAGGCAGCGAGTGAGCGCGAGACCTCATAGTTGAAGTCAACGTGACCGGGAGTGTCAATGAGATTGAAGATGTAGTCGCTGCCGTCCTTTGCGGTGTATTTCAGACGTACAGCACGAGCCTTTATTGTTATGCCGCGCTCGCGCTCGATGTCCATGTTGTCGAGGAGCTGATCCTCCATGTCACGAACAGCGACGGTCTCGGTCTTTTCGAGAATGCGGTCGGCAAGAGTAGACTTGCCGTGATCTATATGTGCAATAATGCAGAAATTTCTGATATTATCCTTAGCCAATGAGAATACCTCTCTTCCGTTTCGTTTATATCAGATACCTAAGTATCGGCGCTCTGATATTTGCGGTGAATACATACATTACTATTATATCAGATAAAAAATGATTTGTAAAGAAATACGAAAAAAATACTTTTGCTGAAAAAATATGCAGTCACATACATCAAAGGTCTTGTAATTTTATTGCAGGCGTGTTATAATATAGTGTGTCAGCATTTTCAGGCTGTCGCAAGAGAACAACAAGGAGACGGGCTATTGCCTGAAAGAAAAAGATGGAAAAAGAGAATAAAATGAACGATTCGTCTGCGGGTGACGTTATCTGCGGACGCAACCCTGTCATAGAGGCGCTGAAATCGGGCGCTCCGATCGACACGGTGTACATAGACGGCAACGGCGGCAGTCTCGGACTTATCCGCCGTCTTGCAAAGGAAAAGGGCGCTGTCGTAAAGGACGCGCAGGACAAAAAGCTCACTCAGCTCTCGGGCGGCGCTTCACATCAGGGAGTCGTTGCGATAGGCGCCTGCGGAGAATATGTCTCGGTCGAGGACATTCTTGCGGTATCGCAGAAGAAGGGGACTGCTCCGTTCATCATCATCTGCGACGAGATCGAGGACCCTCATAATCTCGGGGCGATAATCCGTACCGCCGAGACATCGGGTGCTGACGGTGTTATCATTCCGAAGCGCCGCAGTGCTTCACTCAACGCGACTGTATTCAAGACCTCGGCAGGTGCGGCGAGCTATGTGCCTGTTGCAAGGGTGTCGAACCTTGCCTCATGCCTCGATATGCTCAAGAAAAACGGAGTGTGGATATACGGCACTGACGCTTCGGGCAGCAGCATTTACGACACCGACCTTACGGGAGCAGCGGCTTTTGTAATAGGCTCTGAGGGCTTCGGCATCAGTCCGCTCATACAGAAAAAATGCGATTTTATGGTAAAGCTGCCTATGTTTGGCAGGATAAATTCACTCAATGCGTCTGTTGCGGCAGGTATTTTCATGTACGAGGCTGTAAGACAGCGCAGCGCAAAATAATAAGGAGTATCCCATGTCAGAACAAAAAATGTCACTTGAGGATATTCTGAACGAATACTCCTCAGACGGTAATGCTGCCGAGACTCATGTCGGACGTGTCGATGCTCAGAAGATACTGAATTCGACAGTTGAAAGTCCCGATTTTTCGGGCAGCAGACCGAACAGAATTTTGATAAATGATACAAGGGACGACCTCTTCGACAACGCAAAGAGGAGCTCTGTCCCTGTTGATGACGTAAAGCCTGCCGACTTATCCGACCAGCGTATCTCAATGACCTCGGCAAGCGGTGTAAGCAATATACGCTCGAAGGGCAGTGCGGTGAGCACTCCGTTGCAGGCAGAGGTGCCTGTTGCGGAGCAGCCTGTCGGCGCGGCTCCTATGATTAGGAGAATGAGCGACTCGACAAGGGCGAGGGAGCTTGAAAGGCTCAAGAAAAGCAAGAAGAAAACAAGGCGGAAGCGCACAGACCGCGATTACAAGCGCGAGACTCCCGAGGGCGAGTATATGTACGCTCCGCAGCCGATAAAGAAAAAGCAGCGCAGCCGTGCGGCTATCAGACGCGACGCGGAGAGTCCCGAGGGAAAGAAGCACATCACGGACATCGTCCCCTCACCCGAGGCTGTCGAGGCGGCAAGACCTGTTGAGCCTGCGCCGCGTGCCGAAAAGACCAGCATCAACCTCAGTGAGAGACCCGTTGTGGACGCTTCACAGCTTGACGTGCATATCACGCAGGAGGCGGACGAATTCCTCTCAATGAGAAAGAGAAAGCGCCGCACAAAGCGTATCGTTGACTTCAACTACTACGGCGACGTTGAGGACGTGGGACGCGATATCCTCGAGCTGAAGAGCATTGTCTCCGTGAGGACGTTCATTCTCGCAATGACAGCCTTCCTCAGCCTGTACATAACGATAGGCAATCAGCTCTCGTTTCCGCTAATAGACTTTGTGGAAATATCGCACACCAAGACATTTCTGCTCTCACAGCTCGCGCTCGGTATCATAGCAATGGTATCGTCAATGCCCGTTATCGCAAACGGTCTCAAAAAGCTCATCTCGTTCAGGGCGGACAGCGACTCAATGACCTCGGTCACGGCACTCTCGTGCATGGCGGCAGTGATATCCGCATTCTTCTGCCGCGGACTTGTGGTCGATGAAAAAATACACATTTATATGCCGATAGCGATACTTTCAATGTTTATGAACTCCGTCGGCAAGCTGCTGATCATACGCCGTGCGGAGCGCAATTTCAGGTTCGTTTCAAAGAACTTCGACCGCCACGGCATTGTCAATGTCACCGATGAGGAACGCGCCGAAAGGCTCACACGCGGCACTCTCGGAGATTTCCCGATACTTGCGGCTACCAAAAAGACCGACTTCCTCACAGACTTTCTGAGGTACACCTACTCCTCGGATATGACGGATTCGTATTGCAGAAGGGCGGTTCCGCTCACACTTCTTGCTTCGGCAATCGTTGCCGCGGTCATCACCTTCTTTGCAGAGGGCGGCTTCTTCAGTGCAGAATCGGCAGCCTTCGGGTTCTCACTGTTCAGTATGCTCATAAGCTCGGCGGCGTGCATAGGACTGCCGCTCGTGGTAAATATTCCGCTTGAAAACATCGCCAGCAGCGCTTTCAGGAGCAACGGCATCATGCTCGGCTATCAGAGCGTTGACGATTTCTACGACACCAACTCCGTGCTCATCGACGCTGGCGAGCTCTTCCCCGAAAATACGATAAAGCTCTCGGGGATAAAGGTGTTCTCGAATACCAAGATCGACGAGGCTCTGCTCGAAGCGGCAAGCCTTACACATCACGCAGGCAGTGTTATGCACTGCATTTTCAGCGACGTTACGGCAGGTCGTGACGACATTCTCTATCCCATTGAGAATTACTCCTTCGAAGAGGGCATGGGAATGTGCGGCTGGATAAACAACAAGCGCGTGCTATTCGGCAACCGCGAGCTCATGACGAGCCACAATATCGAGGGAGTTCCCTCAAGGGCGAGTGAGAGCGAGAGCATAAGCGGCGAGCAGGAGGCACTCTACCTCTCAGTATCGGGTAACCTTGCGGCAATGTTCATTGTGGACATCAGTGCCGAGAGGAACGTTAAGAGGTGGGCAAAGAAGCTCTGCAAGAGCAAGGTCTGCCTTATCGTGAGAGCAGTTGACCCGTGCATCACGCTCAGAAAGCTCCACACACTGTTCGGAGTGCCCGAGGAAATGGTGAGAGTATTGCCGAAGAAGCTCCACGAGGACTTCAACGCGGAGACCAAGAAGGCAGTCCGCCTGAGCGCTTCAATGGCTTCAACAGGCAGATTCACCTCGCTTGCAAAGCTCCTTATCGGCACGAAGCTCATACATACGGCGGCAATAATCGGCTTGATAATACAGACAATTTCCATTTTCCTCGGACTCGGTCTGTGCTCGCTGATGATACTCTCAAAGGCGTTTGCAACGAGCTATGTCTATATGTCGGCAACGGCACTCATAGTCTACAACCTCGTGTGCACCGTCATCACATACCTTGCAGTCAGCACTAAAAAGCTCTGACCCGACAACGTAACAATTGAATATACAAAACGGCTGAAAGGAAAAAATCATGTCAGATAAAGAAAAACACATGAAAAATACAGACAACGAAAAAACGATGTTCATTCCCAAGAATAACGCTCAGAACCGTCAGGGAGCGGCTCCTCAGAGACAGCAGGGGAGCGGACAGGCTCCGCGTCAGCAGCGCTATTCGGCACCAAGAAGCAGCGGCTATCCGCAGCAGCGCCACTACAATGCCGATGAGGAGAACGGCTCTCCGCGTCAGCACGGCTATGGTCAGCAGATAAACGGACAGCAGTACCATGGGCAGCAATACAGTGGACAGCAGTACCAGAACCAGCAGAGGTATGACCCTCGCCAGCCCGTCCCTCCGCAGTATCAGCAGCCGCAGGGGTACGGCGGTCAGCAGTACGGTCGTCCGCCCCGGCAGAACGGCTACGGACAGGCTCCGCAGGGATATGACCCGCGTCAGCCGAGACAGCAGCGTCCCCCTCAGCAGAGACAATCAAAGCAGCAGCACCCGTCAAAGCAGCGTCCGCCGAAGCAGCAGGCTCCGAGACAGCGTGCTCCCAAGAAGCAGAAGAGCATTGCAGGAAAGATAATCAGACGTGTACTGCTCAGCCTGTTGGCGATATTCCTGCTTTTGTTCGGAATGTACTCCTGCACTGCGCTCATGATAATTGGCAAGGTTGACAAGGTAGAGACAGGGGACAGGAACCGCACGAGCGGTGCAATGAGCGAAAAATACGTCAAGAGCGTGCTCCTGATAGGCTCTGACGGCAGGACTGACGACGAGCGCGGACGCTCCGACTCGATGATTCTGCTCTCAATGAACAGCAAGACGAACGAGATAGTCCTTACCTCGTTCATGCGCGACAGCTACGTTGAAATCGACGGCTACGGCTGGAACAAGCTCAACGCGGCATATTCCTTCGGCGGTCCCGAGCTTCTCATGGACACTATCGAGAGCAACTTCAACGTGAAGATAGATAACTACGTATCTGTCGATTTCAAGGCGTTTGCGTCGATAATCGACTCCGCAGGCGGACTTGATATCAATGTCTCCGACGAGGAGGCTGGCGAGATAAACGTCATTTTACAGGCGGAGGTCAACGAAATTATGGGCGACGCTCCCACGGACGACCTTCTCTCGGGCGGCGGAAAGCTCCACCTCAACGGCAAGCAGGCGCTCTCCTATGCGCGTATCAGACATATCGGCAACAGCGATTTCGAGCGTACAGAGCGTCAGAGACGTGTGCTCAGCCTGCTTATGAAAAAGGCTTCTGGCTCGGGTGTATCGTTCATGAAAAATGCAATGAAGAACGCGCTCCCCGACCTCACGACCAACATGACGACGTGGGAGATGTATAAGCTCTCGCTCCGTATGCCGTTTGCGCTTATCGGTAAATATGACATCAAACAGCTCCGTATTCCTGCCGAGGATACGTACAGCGAATACTACGACGAGAGCGCCGGCTCGGCACTCCGGATAGACGATATGAGAAAGAATCAGGAGCTCATCGAGGACGAGGTCTTTGGCGACTGATAACGGAATGATACCATAAATAAAAGAGGGAAGCTCAATTGAAGGAGCTTCCCTCTGCTTTGTATATGCCGAGCTGTGTGACAGTATCGGAATAAAACCAAAACCGCTGTACTTCATATGAAATACAGCGGTTTTCCGTTGATCACGAATTGGTCTGAGTGACGGGACTTGAACCCACGGCCTCTACCACCCCAAGGTAGCGCGCTACCAACTGCGCCACACCCAGTAATTCAATCAACGTATAATATTATATCACTATAAATCGGATTTGTCAAGGGATTTTTGAAAATTTATGCAAAAATTTTTTGAAGGACGCAAAAAGCGGCTTCATACCGCGGATATTTCAATACTGCACATAGTTTGTGAAAGCAGTGTGACAGGGACTTTATGCTCGGTTTCACATTGCGGCACACAGTTTTCATATATGTGAAAAAAAACACACGAAACATTTTCGTAAACTATACAATTACTGCAAATCCATTTCACATAAGGGCTTTATAATAAAATCACAGTTTGAGGGAAGCACCTCAGAAATAATTGAAAAGGAAAGTGAATACCATGAATGAAATGAATAATGATATGAATAGAATCGAAAACGAAGAGTTCCCCAAGAAGAACAAGCACACCGCAAGAAAGGTGATAGCCGCTGTAATGGCAATGACTATCGTATCGGCAGGCTCGATAGCAGGCTACCGTCAGATAGAGGGTCGTCTCACAAGCCGCGCCTCTGCATCAGCTTCAACCGAGAGCACCAAGACCGCAGAGGACACCTCTGACGACGAAGAAGAAGCTGCAGAGGACGCCTTTGAGAAGATCGCTGACAAGATAAATGCTGACACGGTAAGCATAGTAAAGGCTGAAAACTCCAAGAGCGAGGAGCTCACGACCGAGGAGGTAGTCGAAAAGGTACTCCCGTCGGTAGTAGGAGTCGAGTCAAAGTTTGAGGTCACATCGTCGAACGACAGCTACTATTACGGCTTCGGCTTCGGCGGTTTCGGAAACATGACTCCGCAGACCACTGAGGCTACGGCAACAGGCACGGGCGTCATCATCACCGACAACGGCTACATTGTTACAAATGCTCACGTTATCTACGACAGCGAGTACGGCGGAGGTCTTGCAAAGGACATCTCCATTCTGCTCAGCGACGAAAAGAGCTATGACGCTGAGGTCATAGGCTATGATACGGACTGCGATATTGCTGTCCTCAAGATAGATGCTGAGGGACTTACTGCCGCTGAGTTCGGTGACAGCGACAGTCTCAAGCTTGGTCAGTCGGTAATTGCGATAGGCAATCCGCTCGGATTCGAGCTCACGGATACAGTCACAAGCGGTATCGTTTCGGGACTTAACAGAAACATCACCATCAACGACAAGGAAATGAACCTTATCCAGACTGACGCGGCTATAAACTCGGGCAACTCGGGCGGACCTCTCATCAATAAGTACGGTCAGGTCATAGGCATCAACTCCTCAAAGATGTCCTCATCTTACTCCGAGACAACTATCGAGGGTATCGGCTTTGCTATCCCGTCGAATGAGGTGTCTGCCATTGTTGACGACCTCATGAAGTACGGCTATGTAACAGGCAAGCCGCAGCTTGGTATAAGCTGTCAGGACGTTACAGAGACTATCCACGATATGTATAATATCCCTGTAGGTGTCTATGTTACGGCAGTTACCGATAAGAGCGCCGCTGATAAGGCTGGCATAGAGTCGGGCGACGTTATCATCAAGATAGATGATGTCGAGGTATCGACGACCGAGGAGCTCAACGCTGAGAAGAACAAGCACGAGGCAGGCGAGATAGTCAAGCTCACTATCGTCCGCAACGGCGAGGAGAAGGATATCACTGTAACTCTCGACGAGGTACAGAACGCTGAAAAACAGGATAAGCAGTCCGAAAAGGATGATAAAGACGAAGATTGATTGAACTATGGCAATGGAATTGTTCATATCAGGTGTTGTTATCTGATGTGCAAAGCTAAGCGGACAGGGAGACCTGTCCGCTTTTTTCGGCTTGACATATAACGGCTTTAATGATATAATATACTTATACGTATTTGTTACTTATTATATACAGCCGAAAGCTGTATCAGATGATAAAAAGAAACGAGGAAAATTCCAATGTCCGAAAAGATAACCAAGGTATTCAATGTGACAGCAAGGGCGGTGATAGCTGTATTCTTCACATTTCTTGTCGGAGTTCTCACTATGGCGGCTCTTACGGGCACGACAGGTCTCGAGATAATCTCCGAGGGGTGCGGTGTTGATACCGTCGTTCAGCGCATAAGGGACAAGTTTGAATCGGTCATCTACTATAATGATGACATTCTTGCGAATTTTATATGGCTCGCCGCCTTTATGGCGATAGCGCTTCTCATCGTGAAGCTCTCGAAGAAGCTTGACGAGAAGAAATTTCCGCTGTGGCTCGAGATAGGCTTGCTCTGCTCATGGACGGTCGTGTGGGGATTTATATGGGTGCATACCTCACAGCTCTCTCCGACGGAGGATTCGCTGACAGTCCTCAATGCCTCGCTCGACGCGGTGAAGGATAAATACACGACCATGACCGATATCCGTTACTTCCAGTATTACCGCTTTCAGCTCGGATATGTCTTTTTCAATGAGGTGCTGATACGCGCGGCACAGGTATTCGGAGAGGTCAAGACGCTCCTGTTTTTGCAGGATATCTCGGTGGTCATGCTCTCGTCCTCGTATGCGGCACTCCTGCTTTCTGCAAACCGTATCTTCAAGGACAGGCGCATCATTCATGTAATGGCTGTCCTGCTCGCAATAACCATGCAGCCTGTGCTTACCTGCTCGTTCCTCTACGGACTCGTCCCGGGACTTGCGTTTGCGATATGGGCAGTATACTGCGAGATAGTGATGATACAGAGCAGCACATGGAAGGGCAAGATCATCTCGGGAGTGCTTGCGGCGCTGTTCGTTTCGCTCTCGGTAATGATAAAGTCGAATAACCTGATAGTCCTTGTGGCTATGGTGATATATGCGGTCATATATATGTTCTCAGACAAGAAGCAGCTCGTCTGTGTGGCTGCCGCGATAGTCAGCATAATCGGCTGTGTGGCGCTGCCGAATATAGTTGCAAATTCGTATGAGAACAGGGCAGGCAAGGAGCTCGGTGACTCGATACCCTTTGTATCGTGGTTCGCACTCGGCATGAATGAAGCTGATAATGCTCCGGGCTGGTATAACTACGGCTCAACAATGTCGAATTTCGAGAACTCTAATTTCGACGCGGACGTGGCTGCCGAGCGCTCTGTTGAAGAGATAAAGGGCAGATTAAAGGTGTTCAAAAAGAGTCCGCAGTACCGCAACGATTTCTTCTACAAAAAGTACGTCTCGATGTGGAATGAGACCTCGTATGAGAGTATCTGGAACAATCAGGTGCGTGCACAGTACAAGGAAAAAACGGGACTTGCAAAGTGGGTGTGCGGCAAGGGCGAAGCAAGGGTCAAGCACTTCATGGATCTGCTTGCACAGTTCGTATTTGTCGGCACGCTTGCATCTGTCGTGTACTGCGTAAAGAAAAAGAATACGCTCGGACTATTCCCTGCGCTCATAACGATAGGCGGAATGCTCTATCATCTGCTTGCGGAGGCGAAGTCGCAGTATGCTGTTCCGTATTATGTATGGATGACGGCATTTGCGGCTGTCGGTATCGTATTCATGGCGGACAAGCTCCTGCCGATAATTCAGGGAAAGAAGGCCGAGCCTGCTGTGGAGAGCGCACCTGCTGAGAATGAAAGCCGCGAGGAGAAGAAGGCTCCCGTAAAATCTGTAAAATCCAAAAGAATGAAGAGGAAGAAGTAATGGATATACTTTATTTGGTAGTACCGTGCTACAACGAGGAGGAGGTGCTCCCCGAGACATCGAAGCAGCTCCGCGAGAAAATGGAATCGCTTATCAAGAGCGGCGAGATATCCGATAAGAGCAGGATCATGTTCGTGAACGACGGCTCAAAGGACAAGACATGGGAAATGATCACAGCTCTGCACAACGAGAACAAGCTCTTTCAGGGAGTTTGCCTTTCACGCAACCGCGGTCATCAGAACGCTCTCCTTGCAGGTCTCATGACGGCAAAGGAGCACTGCGACATCACTATCTCGCTCGATGCCGACTTACAGGACGACATCTCGGCTATCGACGATATGGTCAAGCAGTATCACAACGGCTATGATATAGTGTACGGTGTCCGCAATTCGCGTCAGACCGATACCTTCTTCAAAAAGACCACAGCCGAGGGCTACTACAAGGTCATGAAGGCTATGGGAGCGGATATCGTATTCAATCATGCGGATTACCGCCTGATGTCGAAGCGTGCTCTCGAGGGACTCTCGGAATACGGCGAATCCAACATCTTCCTGCGCGGGATAGTCCCCATGATAAGCAGCAACTCCACCAACGTGTACTATGCGCGTAAGGAGAGAATGGCAGGCGAGTCCAAGTATCCGCTGAAAAAAATGCTCGCATTTGCATGGGAGGGAATAACCTCGCTCTCGACGAAGCCGATACGCATGATAACGGGACTCGGAGCGATAGTTTTCCTCGTCAGCATAGCAATACTGATATACTCGCTCGTCCGCTATTTTATGGGCGAAACGATAACAGGCTGGACATCAACGGTGATGAGCGTCTGGGCGATAGGCGGCTTGCAGCTCCTTGCTATCGGCATCATCGGTGAGTATATAGGCAAGGTCTACCTTGAGACAAAGCAGCGCCCGAGGTTCATTATCTCGAAATACCTCGGTGACGAAGATGATATGAAGGGTGCAGATGACAATAAAAACTGAGAGCACTTCCCGTCGGCTTTTTGACGGGGAATGAATGCATGACAACGGGGAAAGGCTGTTTCAGCTTTTCCCCGAAGCTTTACACGAAGGGAGAGAGAATATGACACTTCAGCAGCTGCGGTATGCTGTAAAGGTCGCAGAGCAGGGGACTATCACTGACGCTGCAAACGAGCTCTTCATCGCACAGCCGAGTCTTACAAAGGCGATAAGGGAGCTTGAAAAGGAAATGGGGATAACCATTTTCGACAGGACTAATAAAGGGATAACTGTTTCCCGTGAGGGCGAGCAATTCCTCGCGTATGCAAGACAGGTGCTCGAGCAGGCGGATATGCTCGAGGAGAAGTATCTGCACAAGTCGGGCGGAAAGCAGTCCTTCTGCGTTTCAACTCAGCACTATTCCTTTGCAGTGAATGCCTTCGTCGAGCTGATAGAGACCTACGGCGGAGAGGAGTACGATTTCTCTCTGCGTGAAACTCAGACCTATGAGATAATCGAGGACGTCGCGTCGCTGAAAAGCGAGATAGGCATGATCTACCTCAACAGCTTCAATGAGACTGTCGTGAGGAAGATACTGAAGTCGAAGGACCTTGAATTTCGGGAGCTCTTCGTGGCAGAGCCGCACATATTCATCAGCAAGAATCATCCCCTCGCGGACAGGCGCTCCGTCACAATGGAGGAGCTGAAGCCATATCCCTACCTCTCGTTTGAGCAGGGCGAGCACAACGCATTCTACTATTCCGAGGAGATATTCAGCACGGTCGTAAGGCAGAAGAATATTCGCGTGAGGGACAGAGCTACGCTTTTCAATCTGCTCATCGGACTCAACGGCTACACGGTGTCGAGCGGTGTCATTGACGCGGAGTTGAATGGTCCCGATATAATTGCGGTGCCGCTGAGTGAGCAGGGCGAAATGCACATCGGCTGTCTGACGCACAGGAAGTCACATCTGAGCAGACTCGGGACGGCATACCTTGAAGCTCTGAAAAAATATGCTCAGGGTTAAAGCTTTCGGATGAACTCTTTTTGGTGGTCGGCTCGGAGCAGCGTTTGCGTGTTTGCCTGAATCATCATTTTGTTATAGCTTCAAGCTATTTCAAACCCATAAAAAGATGTATTTTACAATTCCTATCAAAATGATATAATATAAATATCGAAATAAAATTTGACAGGAGAATCGTAAAATGAAAACATCAGTTATCGGCTTCCCTCGCGTTGGAGCAAACAGGGAGCTTAAATTCGCAACAGAAAAATATTTCAGAAATGAGCTCACCGAGGAGCAGCTCCTTGGCACAGCAGCGGAGCTCCGCAGACTTGCGTGGGAGCGTCAGCAGAAAAACGGCATCAGCTTCATTCCGTCGAATGACTTCTCATTCTATGACGGTATGCTCGACACGCTCTTCCTCTTTGACCTCGTCCCCGAGGAGTACAGGAGCCTTGGACTTTCGCCTCTTGACACATATTTTGCGGCTGCAAGAGGATATCAGGGCGAGAGCGGCGACGTAAAGGCGCTCGCAATGAAAAAGTGGTTCAACACCAACTACCACTACATCGTCCCCGAGATCGACGAGGGAGCGCAGTTCAGACTTGTCGGCACAAAGCCGTTTGACGAATACAGGGAGGCGAAGGCTCTCGGCATCGAGACTACTCCCACCGTTATCGGACCCTATACCTTCCTCAGACTTGCAAAATTCAGAGGCGGCAGGACTCGCTGTGACCTCTTCGAGTCGGCAGTGCTTGCGTACAGCGAGCTCCTGAGCAGATTTGAGGGACTCGGCTGCAAGTGGCTGCGCTTAGACGAGCCTGCACTTGTTTACGACCTCTCCGACGAGGACGTGCGCTTCTTCAAGTCGCTGTATATCGCGCTTCTTTCGCATAAGGGCGGCGTGAAGGTACTGCTCGGGACATACTTCGGAGATGTCCGCGACAGCTATTGTGAGATAGTCGGACTTGACTTTGACGGTATCGGACTTGACTTCATCGAGGGCAGACAGACTGCCGCTCTCATCGAGAAATACGGCTTCCCGAGGGATAAGGTGCTCTTTGCAGGCGTTGTGAACGGAAAGAACATCTGGCGCAACCACTATGACAAGTCCCTTTCGATTATCGAGGGACTCAAAAAGCAGGGGACAGAGACCGTTATTTCGACATCATGCTCGCTTCTGCACGTACCGTTCACGCTTGAGAGCGAGACAAAGCTCCCGGATGATGTGAGGGCGCACTTTGCGTTTGCCTATGAAAAGCTTGAGGAGCTCCGCGACCTCGGCAGTCTTGCGGACGGCGAACACAGCGCCGCTCTTGACGCTAACCGCCGCCTTTTTGACGGTGAGCGCTATGAGAAGAACACGGCTGTTCTGAAAAGGGCAGAGGCAGTCAGCGACAGCGATTACACCCGACTTCCCGCCTTTGAGGAGCGCGAAAGGATACAGAAGGCGGAGTTCGGTCTGCCTGTCTTCCCGACCACGACTATCGGCTCGTTCCCTCAGACTGCCGACGTAAAGGCAAACCGCTCGGCATTCAAAAAGCATGAGATAGGGGAGCAGACCTACAAGGAGTTCAACCGCCGCAAGATAGCGGAGTGCATTGCTTTTCAGGAGGAGATAGGCCTTGATGTGCTCGTGCACGGCGAATTCGAGCGCAACGACATGGTCGAGTATTTCGGTGAGAACCTCGACGGCTTCCTCTTTACCGAGAAGGCATGGGTGCAGTCCTACGGCACGCGCTGTGTAAAGCCGCCGATAATCTGGGGCGACGTATCTCGCAGAAAGCCGATAACTGTGGAGTGGTCGGTCTACGCGCAGAGCCTTACGAAAAAATGCGTGAAGGGAATGCTGACGGGTCCCGTGACGATACTCAACTGGTCGTTTCCGAGAGAGGACATCTCACTGAGGGAATCGACATTGCAGATAGCGCTTGCTGTACGTGACGAGGTGCTCGACCTTGAGAAAAACGGCATACGCATAATTCAGATAGACGAGGCGGCGCTCCGCGAAAAGCTCCCCCTCAGAAAGACCGACTGGTACAGCGAGTATCTCGATTGGGCGATACCTGCCTTCCGCCTTGTCCACAGCGGAGTAAAGCCCGAGACACAGATACACACGCATATGTGTTACAGCGAATTCACGGATATTATCCCTGCGATAGACAGCATGGACGCTGATGTCATCACCTTTGAGGCTTCACGCTCCGACCTCCAGATACTTGATTCGCTCAGGGAGAATGATTTCCGCACAGAAGTAGGTCCCGGAGTGTACGACATACATTCTCCGCGAGTGCCGTCCGTGCAGGAGATAACAGATGTGCTGAGGAAGATACTCACGAGGGTAGACAGCGGAAAGCTCTGGGTGAATCCCGACTGCGGACTCAAGACAAGAGGTACCGAGGAGACTGAAAAGAGTCTGAAAAACCTTGTTGAAGCCGCAAGGACTATACGCAGAGAGTATGAGGTGAAGTGAAATGTCAGACCGAAGGACCACGTTTTCGATAGAGGTTTTCCCTCCGAAGAATGACACACCCGTGGAGTCGATATACTCCACACTTGACGGCTTGTCGGGGATAGCTCCCGACTTCATAAGCTGTACCTACGGCGCAGGCGGAAACGGCACAAAGAATGCGACTATCGACATCTGCCGAGTTATCAGCGAAAATTATCATATCCCGTCAGTTGCTCACCTCACCTGCGTAAACAGCGCGAGGGAGGATATTGACGAGGTCATTGCTCAGCTCCGCGAAAACCATATTGACAGCGTGCTTGCTCTCCGCGGAGACAGGAACCCGAACATCGAGCCGAAGGACGATTTCCACCACGCGAGCGAGCTCATAGCTTATCTCAGGGAGAATGCTCCCGAGCTGCATATCTCCGCGGCTTGCTATCCCGAAACTCATGTTGACAGCAGGTCTGCCGTGACCGATATCTACTACATGAAGGAAAAGGAAAGCTGCGGTGCTGAGCGCTTCATCTCTCAGCTCTTCTTCAATAACGACGACTACTATGAGTTCCTCGAAAAGACGCAGATAGCAGGGATAAAAAGTCCCATTGAGGCAGGGATAATGCCGGTTACGAGCAAGAAGAGCGTCATGCGTATGATATCAATTTGCGGAGCAAGTCTCCCGAAAAAGCTCACGCGCATACTCAATAAATATGAGGACGACCCCGAGTCCCTCCGTGAAGCAGGCATTGCCTACGCGATAGGTCAGATTAGCGACCTCATCGCCAACGACGTGGACGGCATACACCTCTATGCAATGAACAAGCCCGATATTGCACAGCAGATATACTCGGCTGTAAGGAATCAGCTGAGCAGCCGCCCGTCAAGAGCGAGGGTACAGCTTCTCCGAGAGCCGCGAACAGTGAATGCACAGATATAGGATAATTCCGCCCGATAGCTGAATATCGGGCGGCTTTTGTGTTTATTGCAGGTGATAATGTGTTGAAAATTTCAGATGCTTGTCATGTAGTTTTCCACGTCGGTTATTGACTAATAATACAGAAAGCAGTATAATTTTAATAGAAGGTATGACGCATTTTCCAAAAAGGAGTTTTTTATGAGGGCATCATTGAACGGCGAGAAAAAAAGGGACAAGCTCCACGACATCAGGAGGATACTGAATATAGCCGCGGTGGTCGTCTGGGTCGGACTTGTTGTGCTGTGCTTCATAAACCGCGACAGGATAACCATTGACTC
>ONNL01000103.1 GCA_900319195.1 uncultured Ruminococcus sp.
AGAGTTGAGGTGGATTACAGCGACGACAACATGAAGAACAAGATAAGACGCTGCAAGGACTACAAGGACCCGTATGTAGTCGTTATCGGTGACAGCGAGGCTGAGAACAATACAGTTTCCATAAACATCAGAGGAAACAAGCAGCTCAAGAACGTGCCGCTCGACAAGTTCATTGAGATATGCAGCAAGATGAACACAGAGCACTCGCTCGAGGTCATCGACACACTTGACTAATTATTTAAACTAATTATTTAAAAAGTATCAGGTCTTGCGGGAGACCCTTTTGAGACAAAGGGTTCTCCCCCGTACCCCTTTCCTAAAACTTTAATTTGAAAATTTCCCCATATATAGCGCTCTAAGTCTTTTCGGACGGCATATTTATGCTGCGCTGTATATGGGGAAAATTTAAGCTGACGCTTAGAAGAGATACAGAGAGAAGAACTTCTCAAAACGGCTTCACTCAATAAAATGCACAAGCTCTGATCCCTGACAACCACTACTACGACTGACAAAGCTTTAACAGTCTGTCCGTCACTCGCGTACAAGCGTATTCACCAAAAATACAAGGAATGTCCCCTGAGATTTGGTCTTTCTATCAATTGATTTTAAGGCGGAAAAGTAATATAATGTATATTGTGATAAAACAGCCATATACGGCATAATATATGATTTAAGGAATGATTTTCAATGGGTTACAAGGTAGTAAAATTCGGCGGCAGCTCTCTTGCCGACGCTGCTCAGTTCAGAAAGGTCGCTGACATAATAAAGTCCGACGATAAGCGCAGATTCGTCGTTCCCTCGGCTCCCGGAAAGAGATTCAAGGAGGATATAAAGGTAACGGATATGCTCTACAAGTGCTATGAGCTTGCAAGCAGCAATGTTGACTTCTCCGAGGAATTTCAGAAGATAAAGGACCGCTACAACGGCATCATCTCCGAGCTCGGCATTGACCTCTCACTCGACGATGAGTTCGGTGTTATTGCTTCCGAGCTCAAGCTCCGTCCCGCAAAGGACTATGCTGCAAGCCGCGGCGAGTTCCTCAACGGTATCGTGCTTGCAAAGTATCTCGGCTTCAATTTCGTGGACGCCGCTGACGTTATCATCTTCGATACAAAGGGCAATCTTGTGCTCGACGCTACCGAAAAGGCTGTACGTTCAAGGCTCAAGGGACTTGACAACGCAGTTATCCCGGGCTTCTACGGCAGAAACACAGAGGGCTTCATCAAGACCTTCTCACGCGGCGGCTCGGACGTTACAGGCTCGATAATCGCAAGCTCCGTAAAGGCTGAGATATACGAGAACTGGACAGACGTTTCGGGATTCCTCGTTGCAGACCCGAGAATAGTCGAGAAACCCGACGTTATCAACGTCATCACATACCGTGAGCTCCGTGAGCTTGCATATATGGGAGCTTCCGTTCTCCATGAGGACGCTATCTTCCCGGTGCGCTCATCCGGTATACCGATCAATATCCGTAACACAAATCGTCCACAGGACGACGGTACAATGATAGTCTCCGACGATTTCAACTTCAGCAGAGAGAGCCTCTCGCATACTATCACAGGTATCGCAGGACGTAAGGGATTCAGCACGATCAACATTGAAAAGGCAATGATGAACAGCGAAAAGGGCTTCGGCATGAAGGTGCTCAAGGTGCTCTACGATAACGGTGTGTCCTTCGAGCATATGCCTTCGGGTATCGACACAATGAGCATCACTGTTGACTCCTCACAGCTTGAGCCTGTCAAGGAAAAGGTGCTTGCCGACATCCGCCGTGCAGTTAATCCCGACCACCTCGAAATTGAGGACGGTATTGCGCTCCTCGCTGTCGTAGGACGCAGAATGAAGAACACAAGAGGTACTGTTGCACGTATCTTTGCTTCAATGGCTCATGCGAGAATAAACATCAAGATGATAGACCAGGGTTCAAGCGAGCTCAATGTAATCATCGGTGTCAGCGAGCATGACCTCTCGGAAGCAGTAAGACGTATCTATGATATGTTCATCAATTCCGAGAAGTAATATCAGCCAATAATTGCAGAACTCCGCAGTATTCCGAGATCATCGGTGACTGCGGAGTTTTTTGTGGCAAAAAGCTTTTTGGGGCGGGCAAATACGCAAATGCCAAAAGCTTTTGTCGTTTGCTATAAAAATAGGGAAGGCTCCGCTGAGAACCTTCCCTTATTTGATATGTTTGCCTATCCGAACGTGTTCGCTTATTCTATCGGAAGAATTACGTCCTCGGGAGCTGCAAGGTGCTGCTGGATAGCAAGTGCGTCAGCAGATGTAACTCCGTCACCGCCGCCGATAACGTCAGCAGCAGCCGTATCCTTTACTGTGAATTCATTCGGATTTGCAGCAGCCTGCATGATGAGTGTCGGGTCTGCAACCGATACAAAGCCGTCGCCGTTAGCGTCGCCGTAGATGATGTCGCCGTCAGTTGTCGGCTGAGTTGTTGTAGTCGGGTCTGTTGTTGGCTCACTGCCTGAGCTGAACAGGTCAGCAGGGAGCTCGTCGAGTGTGATGCAGTAATCGCTGTTATAAAGCTTTATGAGCTCGTCCTTGTCCTGATAATCCTCACCCGAGATGAACTTCGGTGAGCTCTCCTCGTCATACCACGGGCAGAAGTAACCCCATGCCGCATTTTCAATTGTAATGTTATCAAGAGACGGGAGGGAGTCACACTCCGCCATTGTTATCATCTTGGCACCCTTTATCTCGTCATAGAGCTGCCAGAAAATGCCCGATTCAGCGTCGAGGTTAGGACCGCTTGTCTTGCCGTCGTGACGGTGATACTGAGTGTTGTACTTATCGTAGCCTACAAGGTCAACATAGTCATCGCCCGAATACCACTCAACAGACTTGTCAGACCATGTGTAGAGGTTCTGCTCCCAGATGATGTTGTGGAGCCCGTACTTTTCTGTGAGCTCGGTGTAGAGGAATTTCCAGAGCTGATTGTACACCTCGGGACCTTCCTTGCCCCACCAGAACCAAGATGTACCGCCGTTTGAGTAGTTACCGTCTGCCTCGTGGAGAGGACGGAAGATGAGCGGTACGCCTGCGTCCTGAAGCTTTGTGAGCTGAGCCGCAAGGTTCTTTATGCAGAGCTGCCAGTAATCGTATTCAATCGTGCCCTCCTTCATTGCATTTGAGGGACTGAAATCAGTCTTTTCGCTGTATGTCGTCTTGGAGAAGTCGAGCGGTTCACCGAGAGTATAGTCTGCAAGCGTTGTGGGGACATTGATGTGCCATGAAGCTGTGCAGATACCGCCCTTGTTCTTAGTCCAGTCGATCATACGCTCAACAACGCCGTCGTCCCACTGATAGCACGGGCAGTTAGCGCCGAAGTCGAAGCCCTGCATTGCAGGAGCCTTGCCTATCTCGTTCTGGAGATACTTTATCTCGCGGTCGTACTCGTTGTAGGTGTAGTTGTGGTTCTGAGTGCTGTATGTGTAGACCTGACCGTCGGGACCTGTGCAGTGCCAGTAGAAAGCATTGCCCTGCTCGTCATGGTCGAGAGAATCGCGGTCTATCTCGTACTCAACGCCGTCAGCGTCAACGCACTTGTCTGTGCTTGCGTTGTAGTTGATAGTGGTCGAAACGCTGTGTCCGCCGCCGTAGATAGTCTGCTGACCTGAGATGATGTTCTTGCCATAGACGCTCTTCATGTAAGCCATGAGGCTCTGAGCCTCCTTGGTAGCCTTGGGGTCACAGCACTTGTCCGCAGCAACAGAGAGGTCGGGGAATTCGGCAGCCGATACAGTTACGTAGTCGATAGCCATATAGCCGTATTTATTGAGGAATGACACGGTATTCTCGCCCTTGTTGAGACGAACGAAGCCGAAATCGAAGTCTGTCCATTCCTTTGAATACGGAACAGTCTTTGAATACTCCGAGCCGTTTACCTCAACGGTCTGGAATCTGCCCTCTTGGTTGAGTATCTGTGCGCCGTGTACAACGATGTCGTACATCCCCTCCTCGGGAGCAGTAACTGTGCACGAAAGCTCTCCGCCTGAGAGGTAAGCGAAGCCCTCGCCCGAATATCCCGGGAGCTCGTCCTGATAGATAGAAGTCCAGAGAGTTGCACCCTCAAGGTCCTCGCCCTCGATCATGTACGAGAAGCCCTCCGACGATGTATCAGCGGCAGTTACGCTGCCAACGCCTACTGAGACGCACTGTGAAGCCGCGAGTACTGCAGCAGCCGAGAGAGACAGTGCTCTTTTTAAATTGATGTGCATTGAAAAAACCTCCTTAAAGTCCTATTAAACGGTTATCCGTAACATTAAATGCACTTTAATTATACTTTATTTAAGCTGATTTGTCAAGCATTGCTAAAGAATGTTCAAACTTTCTTAATTTATGAGCAAAATAGTACAAATAGTAATAGCGTTTTCCTGAAAACAGGGGGAGTATTCTCCCTCAATTTGTCAGTATCGTCGAAGTGGAGTGTGTCCCCTGCTTCTGTTCAAAAGTCCCTGTTATCATTGGTCTGCCCTCCGTAAAAAGTGAGAATGTGAGTGACTGCCGAATCGTGCGTATAAAGCAAAACACCGCAGACATTACCGTCAGCGGTGCGTTCAAAACAATACCCTGCAACTGGCTGCCACGGCTGCGTATACACAACCAAGGCCCTTTAGCTTTGCGCCGCCGACTTTCATCGGTTTTGCCAAATCAAAACAAATCATCTCATTACTATGAATAAATTATAACATACGTATCTGATTTTTTCAATTAGCATTATACATAAAGTTTATATATGTTTTTTGTTGATTATTTCAGAGCATATCACTATCCGCTTCAGCATATATTTTTAACATTCGATACGGGAGCTGATACTATTTGAAAAAACAAAATTTTCTCAAAGGCTCGCTGATACTCATGGTTTCGGCGGCGGCTGCAAAGGTGCTCGGAGCACTGTTCAAGATACCACTCACGAATATGCTCGGCGGTGTCGGAATGAGCTGTTTCAGCGCGGCATACAGCCTTTTCATGCCCGTCTATGCACTGACTGTCACCGGAATATCCTCTGCCGTTGCAAAAATGACCGCACAGAGTGCCGCTCTCGGAATGCACGAAAATGCACTAAGGATCCGCCGCACCGCTCTGCTCATCTTCTCTGCTGTCGGACTTATCGGCAGTGCGTTCATCTTCCTGCTTGCAAAGCCTTTCAGCCTGTATATCGCGGACAGTCCCGAGGCGGAAACGGCGGTCATGATGATAGCTCCTGCGGTGATTTTCGGCTGTATTTCGGCGGTGGAGCGCGGCTACTATGAGGGGCTGTGCAATATGTACCCGACAGCACTCTCACAGGTCGTCGAGGG
>ONNL01000028.1 GCA_900319195.1 uncultured Ruminococcus sp.
AATATTTATTATACTCTCCTTTCCTCAAATTGTCAAGTAAAAGAATCGGCGATTTTTTTGGAGCTTTTTGTCTATTTTTGCCTTGACTAATTGATCCATACATTTTCTGCTATTATTGTACCCATTATACCACCCCTCCTTCATTCAGTAGTCCTACATTATATATGAACCTCATGTGCATTTGTTCACAATTTATTGTTGAATTCGGTCATTTTTTGTGCTATAATAGTATAAATCATTATATTAAGGAGTAAGCTATGGCTAATCGTGATACTTCAAAATCAAGCATTAAAAGTGTCAGTCTCCTCAGACCATTTATAATTTTCGGCTACGCTGTGATCATTATAATAGCTATAACCGTTGTTTCACAGCTTGCCATACGCAAGACCGACACCGTACTAAAGAATAAAGTCACATCAATGACCGCTTCACTGAACGTCCAGATGAAGCTGAACATCAACACCTATCTTCAGCGAATGGAGACCATCGGCACCCTCGTTTTCGCCTCAGACGAGGCTTACACCTACGACGCTACCGACGAGAGCAACGACGAATACGAGGCTCTTGAGACCGAAAAGGTCATCTCGGACAAGCTTTACAGCCTTTGTATCATGGAAAACTTCGTCGATTACGGCATCGTTTACCGCAATAACCGCACTATCGGCAAGATCTCAAACGGTACTATCGACCAGTTCGGTGACACACTCTTCACCGACCTCAGCGCTATTGCTGTCTCGCGTACCAACGACGGTTGGGCGGCAGGCTTCCACGGCAATTTCAAGCGGATATACTACGTCAAAAAGATACACGAGAACGCTGTCCTCGTCATTTCCTTCTACTCCTCCGAGCTTGAGGACGTTTTCGATAACCCCGAAAAGCTCAACGGCATGGCTATCCGCCTCGCAAATCAGGACAGCAACATCATCTACTCCTCTGTCGCGGACACCGAGGTCGGAACAGCTCTCCCCAAGTATATCGCTCCCTACGTGAAGTCCCGGAAGTCCGCTACTGTTATGAACGACGATTATCTCGTCACGGTAAACGGCTGCGCGGACAACTGGTTCGTTACCTGCTCTATCCCGACGAATATTATCCTCCACGAAAAGAACGAGGTCTACAAATACATAATACTGACAGCTATGGCGGCGGCTCTCCTTGCTATCCTCATTGGAGCGCTCCTCTCGCTCAGACTGACCGACCCTGTAAAAGAGGTCGTTACCTCGCTCGACTCAAAGGCGCACATCGACCAGCTCACAGGTATCCTCAACAAAAAGACCTTCGAGGAATTCACCGAGAAGCGAATCCAGAACTCGCTCGCTACCGAGGATCACGCTCTTATCCTGCTTGACCTCGACAACTTCAAGGGCGTAAACGACACTCTCGGTCACGCATACGGCGACAGCGTCCTCGCAAACGTCGGAAAGATACTCCGTCAGACCTTCACCTCCGAGGACTTCCTCGGCAGAATTGGCGGCGACGAATTCTGCGTATTTATCAACTCGACAGCACCTCAGCCGCAGTCCTACGAGGAATTCGTAAAGGCTCGCTGTGACGAGCTCTCCGAGGCATTCCACAACAACTACACGGGCGACGACGGAAAGTACAAAATATCCGCAAGCATCGGCGTTTCGATGTTCAGCACGGACATCAGCGACTTCAGCACTCTCTATGCCGCGTCCGACAAGGCGCTCTACCGCTCCAAGAAGAGCGGCAAGGACACCTATACCTTCTATACAAAGGAAATGGAGGCTGATAAGACATGAAAGCACTGAGACTTATCACCTCGGCGGCAGCGGCGGCTGCGATAGTTTTCACCTTGACCGCCTGCGGAAAATCAAAAAATGTTGTCAAATCCCAGAACGAAGCGGTAGAGATAACGCTCTCATGGTGGGGAAACGATACCCGAAACGAATACACTATCGAGGGTGTGAAGAAATTTCAGAAGCTCCACCCAGAGATAAATGTGGACTGCAACTACTCGGAGTGGTCGGGCTATGAATCGAGAAGCCGCGTTCAGATGATCTCCGACACCGAAGCCGATGTTATGCAGATAAATTACGGCTGGCTCAAGCAGTATTCTCCCGACGGCACGGGCTACTACGACATCGAGTCCCTCTCCGACTACATCGACCTCACCAACTTTGAGGACAAAATGCTCGAATACGGACGTGTCAACGGCAAGCTCAACGCTATCCCGATAGCAATGAACGTCGAGACGGTCTACGTGAACAAGACAGTCTATGACAAATACGGACTCGCGCTCCCGAAAACGTGGGACGACCTCTTTGCCGCGGCTGAGAAGATGAGTCCCGACGGAGTTTACCCGATGACAGCAGGCTCAAAGGCTATGTGGCTGTATGCGGTCAGCTATGCGGAACAGCTCTCGGGCAAGAGGATACTCAATGAGGACGGCTCGCTAAACTTCACTGCGGATGATTTCGCAGCGATGATAGAGTTCTACAAGAAGCTCGTGGACGAAAAGGTCGCACCGCAGGTCGAGTACTACGAGAGAAAGAATATCGACGACGGCACCTATGCGGGTACTGTCGCATGGGTCAGCGACGCGAAAAACTACTGCGGAACGGCTGTTGAAAACGGCAGCGAAATGGTCGTTTCGGACTACACGACCGACGGAAGCTGTGCGGCAGGTGTAGGCTGGTACTCAAAGCCTGCGACCATGTACGCTATCAGCAAGAACTCCGAGCACCCGAGGGAAGCCGCGATACTCCTCGATTTTCTGCTGAACAGTCCCGAAATGGCTGAGCTTCAGGGTATCGAGAAGGGCATTCCGCTGAGTGCCTCCGCAAGAGCGTACCTCGAATCAGAGGGCAAGCTCGCAGGGCTCCAGTTCGACGCTTCGCAGAAAATGGAGGTCAACAACTGCCTCACTCCGATAGACCCGATAATCGAAAACGGCTCGCTCATCGACGCTTTCACGGACGCCTCAAATAAGGTGATGTTCGATAGGGCTTCACTCGACGAGGCTTCGGCACAGCTTGTCGAGGACGTGAATGCCGTGCTGAACAAGCAGTGATATACATATTATAATAAAAACGGGGAAAGCTTTCTGTGAAAGGTTTTCCCCGATATTTTTCTGTGCTCTTGCATTTTCCATTTTCTTATGATATAATAAAAATATCAGATTTTACGGAGGTCATTTTATGGAACTTACTTACAAGGAACGCTTCATCAGATTCATGGTGGACTGCGGTGTGCTCACATTCGGCAATTTCACGCTGAAAAGCGGCAGACACGCTCCCTATTTCATCAACTGCGGCAACTACAAGACAGGCGCACAGCTCGCACAGCTCGGTGAATATTACGCTGAGTGCATTGCTGATAACAATATCCCCGCTGAGACTCTCTTCGGACCTGCATACAAGGGCATTCCGCTCGCTGTTTCGGCAGTTATCGCCCTCAGCACCAAGTTCGGCATCAACGCAGGCTACTGCTTCGACAGAAAGGAAGCCAAGGACCACGGTGAAGGCGGTATGTTCGTTGGCGACAAGCTCACAGACGGACGCAAGGTCATCATTATCGACGACGTTATGACATCCGGCAAGGCTCTCCGTGAAAGTCTCCCCAAGCTCAAGTCCGCGGCAGATGTCGATGTTACGGGCATGGTCATCACTGTTGACCGCATGGAAAAGGGTACGGGCGAGCTCTCGGCTGTACAGCAGGCTAAGGAGGACTTCGGCATTGATGTCTACTCTATCGTCAACATGGAGGACATTATCGACGCTATCCGCAAGGAGATCGTTCCCGGCAAGGAATACCTCGACAAAATGCTTGAATACAGAAGAGAATACGGCATACAGTAATCATATCACGCGGACTGCTTGTCCGCTTATCTTTCCACAGGAGGATATATGGCTAAAAAACACAATATTCAGAAGGTACGTACCAAAAAGCAGGGAAAGCCGAGAGTGCGCTTCAACTTCTGGATGCTCGTTATAATTTTTGCACTCTCCTTTGTCGGCTGCTTCGGAGTCTATATGGCTGCCGCAAACATAAACGACAATTTCCTCGATGAGAACCCCAAAAAGACCGTTGTGCAGTCAAAAACTACCGAGACCTCGACACAGACAGCCTCCTCCGCAGGTGAGGATGGAACTGAGCCTGCCTCGGACGGTGCCGCTCCCGCAGCAAATACGGTGGCAAATCCCGTTCCCGAATCAGCGGCGGCTGACGCTTCATATTTTGAAAGCTGCTGCCTTGTGACAGACTCCACACTGCTTAAAATGGGCAGCACTACCGGTCTCAAGGACGTGCTCGGAAACGCAGACCTCAACGCTGCAAGCTGTCTCACGACCAAGATAAGCTCGTCCTACGGCACACTCAAGATTTACGAGACGATGAAGGTCAAAAAGCCTGATATCCTCTATCTCATGCTCGGCAGCGACATCGGACTCTCCCCCACGGACGCCATGGTGCAGAACTACACACAGCTCGTCACCGACCTCCATAACGACCGTCCCGACATGAAAATTTACATCATGCAGCTTCCGCCGACGGCAGCCGACACCGAGACAGTCACCAACGAGCTGATAAACACATACAACAGTATGCTGCTCGATATGGCAAATTCGATCGGTGTGTACTGCATAGATACCAACACCGCACTAAAATCCGCGGACGGCGTGCTTTCCGCAGAATACTGGTCTGCCGAGGAATCCTCGCTCACCGATGCGGCATACAAGGCTGTTGAGGGCTATATACTGACACACACGGCATGAGCCGTTCTGACCACAACATCTTGTGGTCGATTTTTTTATTTTTTTACAAAATACGCTGATTTACAGAAATAACGCTATATAGCCAAAAGCCAATTTTTTAAAAGAAAAACTGTACATAACTGCCAATACATGAGCAAAATCCATGCTCCAGATTGTGAAATCAAACGGTTGACTTTATCTGCAATTTGGATTATACTAATATAGTAACAAATCGAAAGAGGCACAAGATATAGTATTGGGAGGTTGAAATAAATAAATGATAATACACATTATAAAGAGAGACGGAAGAAAAGTCCCGTTTAATATTGAAAAGATCGCTAACGCTGTATTCAAAGCAGCACAGTCATGCGGCGGTACGGACATGAACACCGCTATGGACGTTGCAGTAGGCGTATGCGAAAAATACGAACGCGATAACCCCGGCAAAACTCCTACGGTCGAGGAGATTCAGGACCTCGTCGAGAAGGAGCTCATCGAAAAGGGACACGCAAAAACGGCTAAGGCTTACATTCTCTACCGTTACGAGCGCACACGCTCACGCGAGATGAAGACCAACCTTATGTGTGTACTCAACGAGCTTACCTTCAGTCCCGCAAAGGACAGCGACATCAAGCGCGAAAATGCTAACATCGACGGCGATACGGCTATGGGCACGATGCTCAAATACGGCTCTGTTTCGGCAAAGGAATACTACGAGATGTACGTTCTCGAGCCCTCTCATGCCAAGGCACACCGCGAGGGCGATATCCATATCCACGACCTCGATTTCTATACACTTACAACGACCTGCACACAGATCGACCTTACAAAGCTCTTCCATAACGGCTTCTCGACAGGACACGGCTTCCTCAGAGAGCCAAACGATATATACAGCTACTCGGCTCTTGCCTGCATAGCTATACAGTCAAACCAGAACGACCAGCACGGCGGACAGTCGATACCTAAGTTCGATTACGACATGGCTGCAGGCGTTAAAAAGACCTACGCGGCAAGATATGTCCAGAACGTCGCAAGAGCTCTCTCGCTCATCGGCGGCATAGAGAAGGACTACGAGACGGCTGAGGCTATCGAAAAGGAGCTCCTCGAAAAGTACGAGCTCAGACCCGAGCTCTCAAACAAGAACGGCTATCAGGAAAAGGAGCTCGATCTCCTCAAGCAGCACGTTGACGAGGACACAGCCAAGAAGATACAGGCATTCGCTCTCAAGAATGCAGTCCGCGAGACAGACCGCGCTACATATCAGGCTATGGAGGCCCTTATCCATAACCTCAACACCATGAACAGCCGTGCAGGTGCACAGACTCCGTTCAGCTCGATAAACTACGGTACAGATACGTCTGACGAGGGCAGAATGGTCATCAAGAATGTCCTTCTTGCTCAGGAGGCAGGTCTCGGAAACGGCGAGACTCCTATCTTCCCTATCCACATCTTCAAGATAAAGGACGGCATCAATTACAACCCGACAGACCCCAACTACGACCTCTTCAAGCTCGCTTGCAGAGTATCGGCAAAGCGTCTCTTCCCGAACTTCTCGTTCATCGACGCTCCCTACAACCTCCAGTATTACAAGGAGGGCAACCCCGATACAGAGATCGCATACATGGGATGCCGTACCCGTGTTATAGGCAATACACACGACCCGTCGCGTGAGATAGTTACAGGCAGAGGAAACCTCAGCTTCACCTCTATCAATCTCCCCCGTCTTGCTATCAAGGCAGACCACAATGTCGGCGCATTCTTCGATATGCTCGACGAGATGATGGAGCTGACTATCGCACAGCTCAAGCACAGATTCAATATCCAGTGTCAGAAAAAGGTACGCAATTTCCCGTTCCTCATGGGTCAGGGCGTATGGATAGACTCCGAGAAGCTCGGTCCCGACGATACTGTCGGAGAGGTACTCAAGCACGGTACACTTTCGGTCGGCTTCATCGGTCTTGCTGAGACTCTCAAGGCACTCATCGGCGCTCACCACGGCGAGAGCGAGGACGCCCGTGAGCTCGGCATCGAGATAGTCACAGCAATGAGAAAGCGCCTCGATGAAGAGTCCGCAAGAACAGGTCTCAACTTCTCGCTCCTTGCAACTCCCGCAGAGGGACTTTCGGGACGCTTTGTCCGCATGGACAAGGAAAAGTACGGCATGATCGAGGGCGTTACCGACCGCGATTACTACACAAACTCGTTCCACGTACCCGTTTACTATCCTATCAGCGCATTCGAGAAGATAAAAATAGAGGCTCCCTACCATGCACTCACAAATGCAGGTCATATCAGCTATATCGAGCTTGACGGCGATCCGCTCGAGAACCTCAACGCCTTCGAGAAGATAGTACGCTGTATGAAGGAGTCGGGCATAGGCTACGGCGCTATCAACCACCCCGTTGACCGTGACCCGGTTTGCGGCTACACAGGCATTATCGGAGACGAGTGCCCGCACTGTCACCGCAAGGAGAACGAGGGCAACGTCGCATTCGACCGTATCCGCCGTATCACAGGCTACCTCGTAGGTACTCTTGACCGCTTCAATAACGCTAAGTATTCAGAGGTCAGGGACAGAGTCAAGCACAGCGTATGAGCACGGAGCTTAGAATTGCGGGGACTGTAAACGACTCTATCGTTGACGGTCCCGGGATAAGACTTACGATTTTCGTACAGGGCTGCCCTCATAACTGCGAGGGCTGCCATAATCCGCAGACTCACGATCTCAGCGGCGGCGAGGTCGTGGGTATCGACTCACTGCTTGAAAAGGTTAAGGGCAATCCCCTGCTCGACGGCGTTACGTTCAGCGGCGGAGAGCCGTTCTGTCAGGCTTCTGCTCTTGCGGAGCTCGGCAGACAGATAAAGGAGCTCGGTCTGAATGTCATCACCTATACGGGCTATGAATTCGAGACTCTCTACGCAAGCCGCGATAAGAACGGCTGGGGGGAGCTGCTCGGCGTGACCGATATCCTTATCGACGGGAAGTTCATTCTCGCTCAGCGAAGCCTCGACGTGAAGTTCCGCGGAAGTACGAACCAGCGCTGTCTCGACTGCCAATCAAGCCTCCGCGAAGGCAGAGCAGTCGAAGCAGATATATAAAAAGCGGTTATGGAGCTTTGCGGACGAAGTTTCATGCATATGGCAGTCCAAATCATTCTGTGGCAATCTATCGCATTTTATGCCCGTAAAATCGGCACTTTTCGTGGTAGATAGTAAGAAAGTCCCGAAATTGCGGCATTCTGAAAAATCGTAAAAATCATCAAAACTTGGTAGAAAGTTGGTAGAACATCGACCTCACCAAAGTTGGTAGAAAGCCTGTTGACAAGGATAGCGGATAGTGTTTCGTATCGAAGCACTGTCCGCTATTTTTATGCCAAAAAATTGAATATGTGTACAACGCTTCTCAGCAATGAGGAGCGTTTTTCTTTTTCAGAATGAACAGGAGGTCTTTCTATGCTTGAAAAGTTACCCGAAGCAAGAGCATTTGATGTGCCTGATTTTTTCAGGTTTCAGAAAAAGGAGCTGCGAGATGTTCTCGATGCTATGCTCAACAATGAAAACAATGACTACTCTACTGTCGATGAGCCGGCGAAGTCTGACAGGCTGTCGCAGTATTCCTATACCGTGTGTCTTCCTTATAGGGCGGCACATTTTTTTAGCGCTATATCCCTTAAAAATTTGAAGCAAAGCCTTCATCAAAAAAATTCGGGGAAGCCTCACTCAGAGAACTCCCCCGATAAAACGTACAGATTTCTATATTTGTATTGCGGTCAAGCAGATTGTCTTTTATTCATCTTCCTCGTCCTCTAATGCCACGATGCTGTTCCTGCTGCGACGGATTATCGCGTATATCACCAAAAGCATTGCCCCGAAAACTGCGGCTATAATGCTCGCCGCAAGAAAGTAACGTGTGAGCGCGTAGAGCGACTGCGTGAATGCCGTGAATATCTGCGGCTGTTTTATCGTGAACGAATCGAAATACTTTGTCGCAAGCAGATAAGCCGAGGGAGCGATACCGAGCGCACCTGCTATAAGTGCTGAAACACCATACCAGAAGAGCAGCGTTATGTCCCTGTTGACTGCAAGCAGGAGCAGTAATACCGCCGCCGTGAATATGAGAACCGCCGCTGTGATGAGCTTGCGGTGAGTGTATATCGTGTGCACCTTATGCACGAGACCGTGACGGGACATTGCCCCCGCCTTGTAAATGTCGCAGTAATCCGCGATAGTGCGGTATGCCGCGTCGATAGTCTCGGTGAGCTTCTTGTTGAAGTTAGCGTCCTTGGGATAGTCGATGGAATCCGCATAGTCGCTGAAAAATGCCGTTATGCTGTTCTCAAGTCCTCGATTTTTCGGGATACTGATATCAACAGCCTTATCGTGCGTGACAGCCAAAAACAGCTCGTCAATGCAGGCGTTTATGCAATTCTGTATATATTCGCTGCCGATATACTTCATGTATACCTCGGAAGGCACACCCGTTTCACCTGCTTTGTCTCTGTAATGGCGGTCAAGCTCGGTAATGACCTTTTCCACCTCGTCATTCTTTTCGGTGAGCACCTTCATGCTCTCGCTGTTCACGCAAACATCAGCGATCACGACTGCCGAGCTGCCGATCACAGCGAAAACGAGCAGTACCGAGAGCATGACCGAGATCATATAAGTCCCTGCGTTCTTCAATTTTCAGCACCCTCCCCGACATAGAATTTCCTTTCGGTAAGCTCACAGACAACTCCGAAGCGCTTGTCCGATGAGCCGAAAACGTCCTTTTTACAGGTATATAGTGTGAGGAGGTCCTCCTTCTTGGGAACGATATAGCTCTTATCCTTGCTCTTGAACTCTATCTTCTCCCTGACGGTATAGGTGAACTCGCCGTAGTTGGTGTTGAGAGTCACCGTATCACCGACATCAAGTCCTCCGAGGTCGCTGAAGTAGGTGTCAACGTGAGCGCTTATGACAGTATTTCCCTTGTCTCCGATAACTGCCGACGAGGTAGCCTGACAGGCACCGCGCTCGAAGAGCTCAACGTCGCTTCCCCAGTAGACAGGGACGGTGATACCGAGAGCCTTGCTTGTTATCTCGGCATAGAGCTCGGCATATTTCGGGCGGACTACCTCTCCCTCATCGGAGGTCTCGCCGCTGTAGCCCGAGATTATCTTGTTATCGCGGATAGTCATTCCCGTATTCTTGTTGGCAGGGTCAATTTTGCTGTCGTCCATGAATGCAAGGTGGAGATAGACCTTTGCCTTGTCGTAGGGCTTTATCGACGCTGCAATTATCGTCCCCAAGCATATTGCTGCTATTATTATCGGTGTGATGATGTGCATGAGCGGAGAGCCGAATGTCTTTTTATCTTTCATGCTTATCCTCTGTCTCCCTGAAATTCTTCACAGCCGTGAATATAAGTGCAGCCACAGCCGCAAGCACTATCCCGAGAGCCGTGATGTATATCCCGCGCCTGTCATAGCCTGTGTCCTCGACGGTATCGCCTGCATTCACAACGGTGAGCAGCTCGCCGTCCTTGTTTCTCATGGCAATTGAAACGTTGTCGTCAGTCAGCTCGTTGACGGTGACATTCATTCCCATTTTGCTTGCCGCAGCCGAAAGCGTGTTGATGACCTCCGCCTTCTTTTCCGTGGGGAGCGACCTCAGCAGGCTCTGATACTCGTCAGCGGAAAGGCTGTCTATGATTATCTGCTGCTGCTCGGGAGTAAATGTGCGGAGATAGTTCATCTTTGTGTCATAGTCCATGTTGATGAAGTCCTCTTCGCTGACTCTCGTGACCGATTCGCCGCTCGTGCCTGTCACAGTGATAGGCGGAGCAATAGTCGTCGTAGTGACAACGGTCTCAGACGGAGCCGCAGTAGTCTGGACGACCTGCGGAGAGGTCGTGATTATCTGTTTGCCCGACTCTTTTATCTTCTCGATAGCGTATTCAAATTCCTCCTCGCCGTATGCGCTCGGGTCCTCGTTGTAGGTGGCATATCCCTGAGCGATGTACTCCTCGGAATAGCCGTACTGACGGGCGACCTCCGCAACATCATCAACGGTCAGAGCGGCGGAGTCTGTCTTTGGAACAAGTAGTGTGAATGCTGCGACAGCCGAAGCCGCACAGCCGATAATGAATTTTTTCAGCATATAATTCCCTCTCATGTAATATATAATAACAGCACAAAGCGCTGTTTTAAGCGTTTAATCGCACCAGACGGTGAGTATCTGACGAATGAAGATAAGGTCTGCGATAGTGAGCTTCTTGTCGTCGTCCTTATCGTACTTCGTCCAGTTTTCCGTGTTGATGTTGTTCTCGGTGCCGAGCAGATAGTTCGACAGGTTAACAAGGTCGTAGACCCCGTATGAAACGTCGATAAAGGTGGTAGTCGTCACGGGCACCTCGGACGCAGACGTGGTGGTCACAGGAGCCGCCTTCGTAGTCATTACCGTAGTCCCCTGAGTTGTCGTAACGGTAGTGCCGGTTGTGGTAGTGACTGTTGTTCCCTTCGTTGTCGTGACGGTCGTGCCCTGTGTGGTAGTGACGGGAGTGCCCTGTGTAGTGGTGGTGGGCGGTGTCACATTGCCCCCTCCGAGAAAGCTGTTTAGCGTAGAGTACCAGTATGCTCCCATTTTCTCATAGCCCTGCTCGTGAGGGTGAACGCCGTCCTTGAGGTCGGTGTCCTTGTTGATGACGCTGTGTATATCTGCAAAACGGACATTCTTTCCCTCACCCTGCATTTTGGTCACAAGCTTCGGTATAGAAGCGTTGTAGGTGTCGATGTAGTCCTGAACTATCCCCGCGAATTCCTCCTCGGTGTTGTTGTACTTGACCTCGCCGTATGCCCAGAACCAGTCATAGACAGCGGCAACGTCGATGTCGGGGATAGTCGTCACAAAAACAACGGAATCGGAGTCAAGCTCTCCGATAATGTAGTTTATGAGATTTTCAAGGCGGTCTGTGATGCCGTCGTTGTAGGCGCTGAGAACGTCGTTTGTGCCTATCTGTAGGAGCACGATATCGGGCTGATACGCCGCAAGGTAGTTGCCCGACCGGAGCGTTTCAAGAATGCCCTGACGAGTCTCAGTCCCCGTCATGTACTGAATGGCATATCCGCTGTAGCCTGCGTGGTCGCTGTCGTAGGTTACAGTCTCGCCGTTATATTCAAAGGTCTCGGGGTAGTTGCTGTTGGGACCCACAAAGTCGATGTCATAGCCGTTTTCGGAAAGAAAATGGCTGAGGTACTTCCTGTAACCGCCCTCGACCTCATAGCCGTGAGTTATCGAGTCGCCTATCGGCATGAGCTTGAGGTCAGCGTCGGGATCTTCCGCGGACGACACATTCACAGCGCGTCCCGATGGCAGAGCGGAGAAGGTTACCGCAAGTGCCGCAGCGATTGAAATCATCTTACTTTTCAGCATAATAAAAACTCCTTAATTATCCTCTGTGTTTTCTCCATGTTCAGCCAGAGCTGTTTTTTTCTTTTTATTCAGCTTTTTAAAGTGATGTACATGGCTTTTCGCCTTTTCGGACATTTTTTTCAGCTCAGCCACGGTCTTGTCATCGTCGGGAAAAATTATCCTCAGCAGGAAAACGGCGATGATACAGGTGACTATCCCCTCTGCGCACAGCGGTGACCACAGTATCGCAAGATATGTACCCGCGACGATGGTGAGCCATTTTATCCCGAGCCTGCCGCCTAAAACAAGCGCGAGATATGCCCAGCCGTTTGTGATTATCCACGCAGCCGTGAAGCAGATGACAAGATGCGGATTGAGCAGAAAATCCCTGACTTTAAGGAGCTTTTCCTTTATATCAGCCTTTTTCATGCCGTTCGCCTCCCGTCCGAAAAAGTGTACAACACACCCATTATATACAGTTATTATACCACAGTAAAGGAGGGTAGTCAATCAGCTTTTTTGAAAATATAGTGAATTTTTGATGAATCGACCGTTTTTTGCTTGACGAAGCCGCGAAATTATGCTATCATGTAAAATAGAGTTTTTATGGGGTATTCAATGTTTTTGGTGCATTTTTTATTGTGCGGCGTTCGCATTTGCCTATTATACCACAAATCCTCAGCCTGTCAAGACTAAAACAAGCGCCGCAGGCGGCGGTCTTGACAGCCTTTCGGCTTTGTGAGGGTGAGCAAATACGCAAACACCGGCGCGTGACGACCACCTAAAATGTTATTTGCCCTTTTCAGAGGAAAGGATATTTTAATGCAATTCAAGGAACTGGAATTATCAGAGGAAACACTCAGCGCGGTCGAGGAGCTCGGGTTCACCGAAATGACCGAAATACAGGAGAAAAGCATTCCCCTGCTGCTTGAGGGACGCGATGTCATAGGACGCTCCAACACAGGCACGGGCAAGACTGCTGCCTTCGGGATACCTGCCGTTGAGTACATAAATGCCGAAAACAAGCACGCTCCCGCTGTGCTGATATTATGCCCCACAAGAGAGCTTGCCATGCAGGCGGCTGAGGAGATACGCAAGTTTGCGCGATTCAGGCGCGATGTAAAGCCGTGCGCGGTGTACGGCGGCGCAAGCATGGAAAAGCAGATATTCGAGCTGAAGCGCGGCGCGAACATCGTTATCGGCACTCCCGGTCGTGTAATGGACCACATCCGCCGCAGGACGCTCAAAACCGCAGGCATTCACTGCGTCGTGCTCGACGAGGCGGACGAGATGCTCGATATGGGCTTCCGCGACGACATCGAGTCGATACTCTCGGACATTCCCGAGGAGCGTCAGACCGCACTTTTCTCGGCAACAATGCCGCCCGAGATACTCGCTCTCACTGAGAAATACCAGAACGAACCCGTTCAGATAAAGATAAAGTCCGCGCAAAAGACAGTCGAGCTCATCGACCAGTATTACTACGAGGTCGCTATGGGACGCAAAACGGACGCTCTCAGACTTCTCCTTGCGGCATATTCGCC
>ONNL01000019.1 GCA_900319195.1 uncultured Ruminococcus sp.
GGGAGCAAATCTTTGATTTGCGTATCTGCAAGGCACTTTAAATCATTTTTTATAGTCAACGTCGAATTATTTTTGACGTTGACTATATATATGATGCTGTTCAAGGCATAAAAAGAAATATCGGGGGAAAGCTTATGAAATTCAAAAGGATAATTGCAGCTGCCGCTTCAATGGCAATTGCAGTTTCAGCACTTGACATCGTCCCGTCAGGCAGGGAACAAAATGTCCATGCTGCTGAGACGGTCACCGTCTCGCCGTTCAACAAATACGAGATAAACGACGGCGTTTTCGAGGGCTGGGGTACGGCTCTCTGCTGGTGGGCAAACAGAGTCGGCTACTCGGATTCACTTGCGGAGCAGACTGCACAGGCGTTCTTCGGTGAGGACGGTCTGCGAATGAATATCGCTCGTTACAATATCGGCGGCGGTGATGATCCGTCCCACGACCACATTACGCGCACGGACTCTAATATGCCGGGGTATACGACGTACAACAACGGTCAGGTGACTTATAACTGGAATGCCGACGCAAATCAGCGGAATGTGCTGATGAGGGCGCTCAAGGCGGGCGGCGACGATATGATAGTTGAGATGTTCTCGAATTCTCCGCCGTACTACATGACGCAGAGCGGCTGTACGGGCGGAAATACTGACGGCGGCAAGAACAACCTCAAGGACGACTGCTACGACGACTTCGCGGAGTACCTTGCGACTGTCTGCGAGCACTATCAGAATGAATGGGGAGTTGATGTAGAGAGCGTTTCTCCCATAAATGAGCCGTATACGAACTTCTGGTATGCAGGAAGTCCCAAGCAGGAGGGCTGCCATTACGACCAAGGCAATTCGGAGTCAACGATAATGGTCGAGCTCAGCAAGGCACTGAAAAAGCACGGTCTGAACAGTGCAAAGGTAGTCGGCATGGACGAGACCTCGATCGACACGACTATCAGCTCGTTCAATGCACTCTCAAATGAGGCGAAAAGTGTGCTCGGGCGAATCGACACCCACACATACAGCGGAAGCAAGCGCGGCGAGCTCAAAGCTCTTGCTGTCAAAAATAACCGTAATCTCTGGATGAGCGAGGTGGACGGCGGCGCGACAGCAGGCTCAAATGCAGGACAAATGGGTGCAGCATTATGGCTTGCGGACAGGATAACCGTTGACCTCAACGGCATGAACCCGTCTGCGTGGGTGCTCTGGCAGGCGATAGACAAGCACATCTGTGCGGCAGGCTACAACGGCAAGAAGGACTCGGGAATGCCCGATATAAACGGCGGCTTCTGGGGTCTTGCTGTTGCTGACCACGACAACAACAAAATAATCCTCACAAAGAAATACTACGCTTTCGGACAGTTTTCAAGATATATCCGCCCGGGGTTCACAATGCTCAATGTCTCGGGCAGGAACGTTGCCGCATACGACGGCAAAAACGACCGTCTCGTTATCGTCAGCACGAATACCTCGGGCTCGGCAAATGACGTGTACTTCGACCTCTCGCAGTTCGATACGATAGGAAGCAGTGTCAAGGTCATCAGAACGAGCGGCGATGTCACAAGCGGTGAAAACTGGAAGGAGCTGTCACCAATTTCCACGAACGGCGGCGGCTTCTCGGCTTCGCTCCTTGCAAATTCCGTTACGACCTTCATCATTGACGGAGTGAAGTCTCCCACAGCTGACCTCACGGAGATAAAGCCTGTATCGTCGAGCGGCTCACAGTCTTGGCAGAATAACTCTTCAACAGATTATACAAAGGCTCTTGACGGTGACCTCTCGACATACTTCGACGGTCTCGGAAACGGCTATGTACAGCTTGACCTCAGCGGCGAATATGAGCTCACCGCAGTTGGAGTGGCTCCACGCTCGGGCTATGAATACCGCTGTCTTGAAGCCTCGGTGTTCACCTCGACGGACGGTGTAAGCTGGTCGGAGGCTTACAAGATAGGCAATGTCCCTGCGGACTGCCTCAACTACTACACGAAGCTCAGCGCGAATCAGAAGGTGCGGTACGTGCGCTATCAGACTCCCTCGGGAGCTCCCACAGACTCTCGCAACAAGGACAACTCCTGCTGCTGCAATATCGCGGAATTCAAGGTCTACGGAAAGCCCTCGGGAGTAGGGGAGAGCATTCCCCTTGACAGCTCCATGATAAGCGGCTCTGCACCGTGGCACGACAGCTCCGACGATTGCACAAAAACGATTGACGGCAAGCTTGATACGTACTTCGACGGTGTCGGAAACGGCTGGGTACAGGTCGATTTGAAGAAGCTGTACAGCGTGGACGCGGTAGGCTTTGCTCCGAGAATAAAGTATGAGTACAGGTGCGTGGACGCTGTTATCTCGGTCTCCGCGGACGGTGTAAGCTGGAAGGACGTTTTCACCGTAGGCTCTCTGCCTGCATCTCAGCTCAATATCATCACCCTCGACGAGCCGCAGAATGTGCGGTATATTCGCTATCAGGTGCCCGAGGGCGCTCCAACTAATCCGTACAATAAGGATAACGTGTACTGCTGCAACCTTTCGGAGATAGCGGTCTACGGCAGCGAAGCAGAGCAGAGCACAGGTGATATGAATGCGGACGGTGTTACCGATATTGCGGACGCTGTGCTGCTTCAGAGCTGGCTGCTCGGTGAGGGACCGACAGTTGCAGACTGGCAGAGCGGCGACCTCAACGCAAACAGCAGACTTGATATATTTGATTTGGCACTGATGAGGAAACAACTCCTTGCAGCGTGAACGAAAAAGGCAGCATACTGCGGTATGCTGCCTTTCTGCTTGTATTTGACAGAGGATAAAATACAATGACCTCATAAAGTGAAAAGTGGCTCAGGATGCCTCTCCTGAACCGCCTTTTCTGATTTGTCCCTTACACTCATTCACAAAATGTGCAGAATTGTGAATGATTCAAGAAATATCAATTTCTTATTAATATTATAAAATATTTTCCTCATGGAGTCAATGGATTTTTCGGCTGTCTTTATGTGACTTTTTTACTGCTTGTATGTTTTAATTCGAGGGAGGACCCTTTGTCTCAAATACTGCTTAAAAAAATGCTTCGAGAAGTGCCTGCTGCGCAGGCTACAATCGGCTGCGCTGCTTGACGTTTCATAAGCTTCCTCTGAATAACGAGGTGTTATTATATTGACAAAATGTGGAAAATGTACTATAATGTAAAGCGGAGGCTGAATATATGAACAAGGAAATATATGAAAAATACGAGATAATTGATTCGCACGCGCACATTTTTCCGCACAAGATAGCGGAAGCTGCCACGGTGAACATCGGCAACTTCTACGGCAAGGACATGAGCAGCATAGGCACGAGCGAATTGCTTATAAACAGCGGCAAAAAGATAGGTGTAAGCAAATATCTTGTCTGCTCGGTCGCTACGACACGTCATCAGATACGCGCGATAAACAGCTTTATTCGTGACGAATGCGAGCTCCACCCCGAGTTTTACGGCTTCGGCTCGACACTTCCAGAGTCCGAGGATCTTCAGGGCGACATCGATGCAATCATCAGGCACGGACTTCACGGAGTAAAGCTCCACCCCGATTTTCAGAAATTCAACGCGGACTCGCCCGAGGCTTACAAAATTTATGAGATGATAGAGGGCAGGCTGCCAATGCTCATACACTGCGGCGACGCGAAGCTCGATTATTCCGCACCGCAGAGGATAGCAAATATCCACCGCGATTTCCCGAAGCTCAAGATAATCGCTGCACATCTCGGCGGCTATCAGCGCTGGGACGAAGCTGAAAAATGCCTTGTCGGACTTGAAAACGTCAAGGTCGATATAAGCAGCTCCATGGGATTTCTCAGCAGGGAGCGCACGATTCAGCTCATTAAGGAATACGGCGTTGAAAACTGCTTCTTCGGAGTTGACTTCCCGATGTGGAACCATGATTCCGAGCTTGAAGCATTCCTCTCGCTCGGCTTTACCGAGGAGGAAAACCGCATGATACTTGCGGAAAATATAAAGAGCTTCATCGGCATCGGTGAATGAGCGGATAAATACATCCGCGGCTCTTGCTATTATTCAAAAAATGTGATA
>ONNL01000026.1 GCA_900319195.1 uncultured Ruminococcus sp.
ACAGACTCCGTGTGGTTTAAATGAAAACGGGTGAGCGCTTCTGTGCGGAGCCTATAAATAATTGCGAAGGAATGATATTACAAAATGGACAGATACGATTTTAAATCTGTTGAACCAAAATGGCAGAAATACTGGGACGAGCATGACACATTCAAAGCGTCCGACGACCACAGCAAGAAGAAATTCTATGCACTTGTAGAGTTCCCGTATCCCTCGGGACACGGTATGCACGTAGGTCACATCAAGGCATATTCGGGACTTGAGGTCGTTTCAAGAAAAAGACGTCTTGAGGGCTATAATGTCCTCTTCCCGATAGGCTTCGACGCATACGGACTTCCTACCGAAAATACAGCAATCAAGGAGAATATCCACCCCCGTATAGTCACCGACAGGAACATCGAAAAGTTCACGGGACAGCTCAAGAAGGTCGGCTTCTCGTTTGATTGGTCGAGAGTTATCGACACCACCGACGAGGATTACTACAAGTGGACACAGTGGATATTCCTCAAAATGTTCGAGAAGGGACTCGTTTTCCGTGACAAGACCCTCGTAAACTACTGCCCGAGCTGTAAGGTTGTCCTCTCAAACGAGGATTCACAGGGCGGCAAGTGCGATATCTGCCACAGTGATATTGTCCAGAAGACCAAGGAGGTTTGGTACCTCCGCATTACCGAGTATGCTGACAAGCTTCTTCAGGGACTTGAGGATGTAAACTACCTCCCCAACATCAAGCTCATGCAGCAGAACTGGATAGGCAAATCCACGGGCGCATTCGTGAACTTCTCTATCAAGGAGAATGACGAAAAGCTCCGTATCTATACAACACGTCCCGACACGCTCTTCGGTGTCACATTCATGGTGATCGCTCCCGAGCACCCGATGATCCAGAAGCACAGGGATTCCATAAGGAATATCGCGGAGCTCGACGCTTACAAGGCAGAGTGCGCAAAGAAGTCCGAGTTTGAGCGTACACAGCTCGTAAAGGACAAGACGGGCGTGAAGATCGACGGACTTACTGCAATAAATCCTGTCACAAACAAGGAGATCCCGATCTACATATCCGACTACGTTATGATGGGCTACGGTACAGGTGCTATCATGGCTGTACCTGCACATGATACCCGTGACTACGACTTTGCAAAGATGTTTGGTATCGACATCATCGAGGTCATAAAGGGCGGCGACATCTCAAAGGAAGCATACACAGGCGACGGCGAGATGGTCAACTCCGATTTCCTCAACGGTATCAAGACCAAGAAGGAAGCTATCGACAAGATGCTCGAAAAGCTCAGCGAGCTCGGCTGCGGCGAAAAGGGTGTACAGTACAAGATGAAGGACTGGGCGTTCAACCGTCAGCGCTACTGGGGCGAGCCTATCCCGATAGTACACTGCAAGAACTGCGGAATGGTAGCTGTTCCGTATGACGAGCTCCCTTTGAAGCTGCCTGCTGTTGAGAACTTCGAGCCCGGTACTGACGGCGAGAGCCCTCTTGCAAAGATAGACAGCTTCGTGAACTGCAAGTGCCCGAAGTGCAATGCTGACGCAAAGCGCGAGACCGATACAATGCCGCAGTGGGCAGGCTCCTCATGGTACTTCCTCCGCTACTGCGACCCGCATAACAGCGAGGAATTTGCTTCACAGGATGCACTCAAATACTGGATGCCTGTTGACTGGTACAACGGCGGTATGGAGCACGTTACACGTCACATGATATACAGCCGCTTCTGGCATAAATTCCTCTATGACGAGGGACTTGTCCCGACCTCTGAGCCTTATGCAAAGAGAACAGCTCAGGGACTTATCCTCGGACCCGACGGCGAGAAGATGAGTAAGTCACGCGGAAATGTCATTGATCCGAATGATGTTGTTGCCGAATACGGCGCAGATGTGCTCCGTCTGTATGTTCTCTTCATGGGTGACTATGAAAAGGCTGCACCGTGGAGCGAATCGAGCATAAAGGGCTGCAAGCGCTTCCTCGACAGAGTATGGGCACTTCAGGATATGCTCACCGACGGTGATGACTACTCCGACGCTCTCCGCTCAAATTTCCACAAGACCATAAAGAAGGTCAGCGAGGACATCGAGGCAATGAAGTTCAACACTGCGATTGCCGCTATGATGACACTTCTCAACGACATCTACAATGTCGGCAGCATAAACAGGGCAGAGCTCAAAACACTTTGCACACTTCTCGACCCGTTTGCACCGCACATCTCTGAGGAGATTTACCACAACAACTTCGGCAGCATTCTCAGCGAGGACGGCTGGGTGACATATGACGAGTCGCTCTGCAAGGACGAGACAGTCGAGATCGTTGTTCAGGTCAACGGAAAGCTCAAGGCTAAGCTGAATATAGCTATCGACGAGGACAAGGATTCCGTAATTGCTGACGCTATGAACGACCCGAAGGTCAAGGAAGCCGTTGAGGGCAAGAACATAATTAAACAGATATATGTACCAAATAAGCTTGTTAATATTGTTGCAAAATAACGAAATTTTAAACCGCGAAAAAAAAGCTTGACAAGTCTGAAAAAATATGGTAAACTAATATTATATTATCCTTAATAAAGGTAATTGTATCAGAGTTTGCTGACTGACACTCACGGCTGCATGACCTGCGGTCTGATAGGGTGGTTAGTATAGAAGTGCGTGGGCGTAGCTCAGCGCAACCTCTGGACAAGGGAGGGAAATGTAAGTGGCAGAAGTTCGTGTAGGCAAAAACGAGTCTCTGGATACAGCTCTTAAGAGATTTAAGAGATCCTGTGCTAAGGACGGAGTAATTGCTGAGGTTCGTAAGAGAGAACACTACGAAAAGCCTTCAGTTAAGCGTAAGAAGAAGTCTGAGGCTGCTCGTAAGCGTAAGTATTGATCTTACAACGATAATTTAGCTGATAAAAGCGGGCATTATAGCTCGCTTTTTCATTTATTGCCGGAAAATGACAATATCCGACAGATAATACTATTTCGGAGGAAATTATGCTGTTCAGTATAACGGCGGCGTTTTACCGCGTCACAGACATAACACCTGAGATACTCGACAGAATGGGCGTTAGGGGACTTATTCTCGACCTCGACAATACCCTTACGACTCACGATAATCCTGTCCCGGCTGACGGCGTTCTGGACTGGATAGACCTGATGAACAGGAGCGGAGTGAAGCTCATGATAGTTTCAAATAATCATGCGCCGCGCGTGAAGCCGTTTGCGGATATGCTCGGACTTCCGTTCGTCAGCGAGGGACGCAAGCCGCTCACGAAGGGCTTCAGGGAGGCTATGCACCGCATGGGACTCACCAAAAAGGAGCTTGCGGCGGTCGGTGACCAGATATACACGGACGTTCTCGGAGCAAATCTGTTCCGCATAAAAATGCTCTATGTCTCACCGATAGAATTTGAGAAAACGACGTTCTTCAAGGTCAAGCGAAAAATGGAGATACCCTTCCTGCCGAAAAAACTATATAACGAAAAGAGTGCTGAAAATGATTAAGAAAATACTTGTGATACATGGTCCAAATCTCAATCTGCTCGGTGAGCGTGAGCCCGGGATATACGGCGATATGAGCATTGACGTCCTCAACAGCAATATCGTTGACAGGGCAAAGGCTCAGGGACTTGAATGCGAGATATTCCAGTCAAATCACGAGGGAGCGATTATCGACAAGCTCCACAGCGCACGCAAGGAGTTCGACGGAGTTATCATCAATGCAGGCGCGTATACTCATTACAGCTACGCTATCCGTGACGCTATCGCGGCGATAAAGATACCGTGCATCGAGGTGCATATCAGCAACGTGTTTGCAAGGGACGAATTCCGCTCTAAATCGGTCATTGGACCTGTTTGCAGGGGAAGCATAAGCGGCTTCGGCTTCGAGAGCTACTACCTTGCTGTTCAGGCACTTGCGGAGATGTGAGGCACATCATGGACAGACTCAGCAGATTATTTGACAGCCTCAGCGGTATCGACTGTGCACTCATAACCTCGGACATCAACAGGCGCTATTTCACGGGAATGAAGTCGTCGGCAGGCATAATAGCGGCATTTCCCGAAAAGGCGTACCTGCTTATCGACTTCCGATACATCGAAAAGGCTCGTGAGACGGTGAAGGACGCGGAGGTCATAGAGCTGAAAAAGCTGTACCCTCAGCTCACGGAGCTCCTGAAAAAGCACGGTGCAAGGACGATAGCAGTGGAGTCCGAGACCATGACCGTGCACGAGCTGAGCGGCTACACAAAGGCGTTCAAGGGCTTTGAGATAGACAGCTCGGACAAGCTCAGCAGTGCCATAAACGGACTGAGAGCGATAAAGGACGAGGGCGAACTGGCTGACATAATAAAGGCGCAGTCCATTGCGGAGAAAGCCTTTGACAGCATACTGGACTTCATTCGTCCCGGAGTTACTGAGCGCCGGGTCGCACTTGAGCTCAATCGCGTGATGTTTGAAAACGGCGCTGAGGACCTCTCCTTCGAGACGATAGCGCTCTCGGGAGCAAACACCTCAATGCCTCACGGAGTACCGTCGGAGAAGCCGATACAGCGCGGAGAATTCGTCCTAATGGACTACGGTGCGGTATGGAACGGCTATCACAGTGACATGACGAGGACAGTCTGCGTAGGTGAGCCTACCGACGAAATGCGGAAGGTGTATAATATCGTCCTTGAAGCTCAACTTGCAGGGATAAATGCCGCACGTCCCGATATTACGGGCAGTGAGCTTGACGCGGTGAGCAGGAGATATATCGAAAATGCAGGCTACGGAGAGTGCTTCGGGCACGCGCTCGGTCACGGAGTGGGACTTGAGATACACGAAAAGCCTCTCGCGTCCCCGGGGTATAAGAATCCGCTGAAGAAAGGCGAAATAATCACGGTCGAGCCCGGTATATATATTGATGGAAAATTCGGAGTTCGTATCGAAGACTTTGTGATTTTAACTGAAAATGGCTGCCGTGATTTGACAAATTGTGAAAAAAATATAATAACTTTGTAATAATAGTGCTTTAGGTATTGCAAAAATAATTAAAATGTGGTAAAATAAAGTATCTAATATTAATGATAAAAATTTCGGAGGTATTTACAATGATATCAGCAGGCGATTTCAGAAACGGCGTGACTTTCGAGCTTGACGGTCAGGTCGTTCAGGTAGTAGAGTTCCAGCACGTTAAACCCGGCAAGGGAGCAGCATTCGTAAGAACAAAATATAAGAACGTTATCACAGGAGCAGTTGTTGAAACTTCCTTCAACCCTACGGCTAAGTTCCCGCAGGCTTTCGTTGAGAGAAGAGATATGCAGTACAGCTACAATGACGGCGATCTTTATTACTTCATGGATATGGAGACATATGAGCAGCTTCCCGTAAGCAAGGCTATCCTCGGTGATAACTTCAGATTCGTCAAGGAAGAGGATATGTGCAAGGTCCTCTCATACAAGGGCAATGTATTCGGTGTCGAGCCGCCCAACTTCGTAGACCTTGTTGTAACACAGACAGATCCCGGTTTCAAGGGCGATACAGCAACAAATGCTACAAAGCCTGCTACTGTTGAGACAGGTGCAGAGGTTAAGGTTCCGCTCTTCATCAACGAGGGCGATAAGATCAGGATCGACACAAGAACAGGCGAATACATGGAGAGAGCATAAGCCTCTCTGAAAGGAGCAGATTATGAAGCTTACTGAAAAGATGTCTTATCTTCAGGGACTTATCAGCGGACTTGATATTGACAGTTCAACAAAAGAGGGCAAGGTAATTCTTCAGATGGCTGAGGTCATGGAAGAAATGGTGCTCTATGTTGACGATCTTCAGTCTCAGGTCGATGAGCTGACAGAGCTCTGCGACGCACTCGACGAGGATCTCGGCTCTGTTGAGGATGTTCTCTGCGAGGACGATGACGACGATTACAAGTGCATGAACTGCGGCGAGCAGGATGAATGCGATGAGGACGAGGATGAAGAGGACGACGAGGATGAGGACTACGGCTTTGACGAAGATGACGACGAGCTGTATGAGGTAACTTGTCCCAGCTGCGGCGATACTATCCTTCTTGACGAGGGAATGATCGAAGAGGGCACTATCCACTGCCCGAACTGCAATGAGCTCCTTGAATTCGACTATGACGGACTCACTATCGAGGACTTCGAGGGCAATGAAGAGGACGAAAAGTCCGACGACAAGAAGTAATTGAATAAAATCAAAGCGGACAGCTTGACTGTCCGCTTTTTTCATTAGAAGGCGTCTGCGCAGATGCTTTCAAGGGAGGATTCTTCGGGAATAACGATGTGGATGCCCTTTTCGTCGGAAACCGGCTTTCAAACGATACGAAGTCCTTTTACCTTTTCATCGCCATTGCCGTATTCAAACTGATATGGGACATTCATCAGCAGAAATTCGGATAGGTTTCCGAGAATCCGGCAAGTGAGCGATAGCCGTCATTATAGAAGGTATAGATGCTTTCTCCGTAGTCATGGAGTGCATCAATGCCATACCACGGGTTTCGTAAACAGCGTAAATTCAAGAAAAAATGAGACTACAAGAAAAAGTTACATATAATGTCTTGCAATCTGTGGGCATTATGTGATATACTTGAATAAAACCGTTAAGGAGGCTTACCTATGGACTTTTCTGAACTTCTTGAGAAGTATATTTCAGAGCTTGACTGCACCTCACTTGAGCTTTCCGAGGCTTCGGGCGTTTCACAGCCTGTCCTTAGCCGCTGCCGCAAGGGTACTCGCATACCCAAGCCCGACAGCGCTCTTCTTGTGAAGCTCTCTCACGGCATTGCGGAGATGTCGAAGGAGAAGGGCATTGCAATTGCCGAGGACGAGGTTTTTGCCAAAATGCAGGAGAACTGCACGCCGAAGGCAATGGCTGGAACGGTGCTGGGTGAGAATTTCAACACCCTTGTGAGCAAGCTGAATATCAGCCTGACTGCTCTTGCGGATTTTTCAAGCTTCAATCTCTCCTACCTCTACCGAATCCGCAGCGGCGAGCGCAAGCCGCATAAGGCCGACAAGCTCCGTGAGAGCCTGTGCAAATACATTGCCCGCTATCACGACAGTGAGACTGAGAAGCAGATACTCACGCGCCTTACAGGTCAGACGATAACCGATGATAACTCGCTGTATGATGTGCTCATGGATTGGCTATGCCACGACCATTCAGGCGAAATGAAGCCCGAAACCGCGGAGCATTTCCTCACGAACCTTGATGATTTTGATTTGAATGAGTTCATCCGTGCGATTTCCTTCGGGCAGACGGAAATGCCCGCGGTACAGTCTGAAATGCCGCAGGCACGGCGATATTTCGGCATCGAAGAATTCAAGCAGGCAGAGCTGGACTTTTTCACGTCTGTGCTCCTCTCAGACTCGGTAGACCCCGTGAAGCTCTGCTCAGATATGCCGATGAGCGATATGGCAGTCGATCTTGAATTCGGCAAAAAATGGATGATGGGACTTGCTCTTCTGATGAAAAAGGGCGTTCGTCTGGAGATAATCCACGACCTTGACCGTCCGTTTGACGAGATGATGTACGGACTGGAGAGCTGGATCCCGCTGTATATGACGGGACAGGTCAGCCCCTATTATTTCAAGTCCGTGCGGAACGGCATTTATCGTCATCTGCTGTATTCTGCGAAGCATTCTGCACTTCATGCCGAGTGCCTGTCGGGGTTTCATGAGGACGGTAGGTATGACTTTGTGACGGACGAACGTGATGTCCTCTACTGTCAGAAACGCGCAAAGGAGCTGTTTCAGAAGGCGGCCCCGCTTATGGACATTTACCGCGAGGACACGGCTGCGGCATTCCGCAAATTTGAGGACAAGGAGAGCGGTCATTCGGGAAAGCGTCGGCATATCCTCTCCGTACCGCCGATATATACTATCTCGGACGAGCTGCTGAACAAAATTCTTGATCGCTGCGAGGTATCGGCAGTGCGGCGCATCTCTATCACTCAGTATGTGACTCAGCAGAGGGCGAATATGGAGAAGATTCTCACGCACAGTCCTGTCACTATCGAGCTGCCCGAGCTGACGGCGGAGGAATTTGAGGAATATCCTGCTGCGCTGTCGCTCGCAGGAATGTTCTATCCCGATGAGCTGATGTACACCTTTGACGAGTATCAGGAGCATTTCCGCATGACCGAAGAATATTCGGAAAAGCACGAGCAGTATACGCTTGTACGCTCACCGAAGGCGGCGTTTCGCAATATCCAGATACGTATGCTGAACGGCAGCTATGTTCTCATCACCAAGAACAAGCACCCGATGATACAGTTCGTCATCCGTCACAGAAGCCTCTGTACCGCGATCGAGAGCTTTGAAATAACGATGCCCGATGATGAGGATACAGCAGAAAAACAGGCGTGATCGAAGCACAGGATCATATTGCGGAAATTCGATCACGATATGCTTCACATTAATGGCATGAGCCGCGGCGGAGTGATGAAAAGCCCGCACGAATTGTTGAATACATAATAAAAACTCCGAGGACACCTTCCTCGGAGATTTTTTTGGAATCAATTTTCCTAATAATATGCTTTGGTACAGGGGAATGACCCCTTTTCTCAAAAGGCATCACCCGATAAACGCTCTAATCGAATGCTTACTTCTCGTAGTGGCGAATGAAGAAATATTGTATCTTTTGCATCAGCATTGTGAGGTATCTCATGAGCGGCTCAGCGATTATCGAGAAGTTTATGCAGAGGAGCACGCATCTTGCGGACATTGCCGAAATATCGAAGAAGTTGCTTATAAATATCATACAGAAGATCAGTCCGAGAGCGCATATCACCCACAGCCACATTTTGTATACGTCCATAGGCTTGCATATCTCAAATACTATCATCAGTCCGACAATGCTCAGCAGGATAGTGGAGCTTGTCGCTATCTCGGTGTGTCCCACTTGGAAAATGCGTCCGAAGTACATCATAGCGGCAACGACTATCGTATCCGTAATGCCTGCGGGGAGCGCCTTCAATATGATGTTGGCGACAAATTTTCCGCGTATCAGTGACTTGTTCGGCATCTGTGACAGGACAAGTCCCGGAATGCCTATTGTGAAAAGGCTTATCAGCGATATCTGTGAGGGCTTGAGCGGATATGCTATGCCAAAGCAGATAGTCAGTATCGAGAGCACGAGCGAGAAAATGTTCTTTACGAGGAACAGGCTTCCCGAGCGTTCAAGGTTGTTTACGACCTTTCGTCCCTCGAGTACTACCTTCGGCATTTTTGAGAAGTCCGATTCGAGCAGGACTATCTGTGAAGCCTGCGCGGCGGCGTCGCTTCCCGAAGCCATTGCCACGGAGCAGTCCGCGTCCTTGAGCGCAAGTACATCGTTTACACCGTCGCCCGTCATTGCGACGGTTTTTTTCGCCCTTTTAAGAGCACGTACAAACTTGCGCTTCTGGTCGGGAGTTACTCGTCCGAATACGGTATATCGCAGGATAGCGTCCTGTATCGCATTGTCGTTCGTGAGCGTGGAGGCGTCGATGTAGTCCTCGGCGTGTTCAATACCTGCCTGCTTTGCTATCTCCGAGACCGTTACGGGATTATCGCCCGATATTACCTTTATGGCAACTCCCTGCTCGGCAAAGTACCTGAATGTCTCGGGAGCGTCCTTTCGTATCGGGTTAGCAAGTATCACGAAGCATAGCGGAGCGACTGTCCCCGTGAGAGCCTTTCCGTCGGGAGTGCCGCTGTATTTTCCGAATGCGAGCACACGGTATCCCATGCGGCTGTTTTCCTCTATCATCTCGCTGTACATTGAGATATTGTCCTTCAGTATGAACTCGGGAGCGCCGAGCACATATGAGCCGTTATAGAATGAAACACTGCTGTATTTGAACTCCGAGGAGAAGCCCGTATGTGCAACGCAGGAGGCTCCTGACGGGCGGCGGAAGTAGTTTTTCATGCTCCGCATGGTCTCGTTGTCGGAGTCCTGAGCGGCACAGAAGTCGCTGAGAAGCTCGTGCAGGTCATCGGTATTCTTGTCGGCAACAGGCAGTACGGAAATTACCGACATTGCATTTTCCGTGATAGTACCCGTCTTATCGACGCAAAGGACATTTACACGGGCAAGAGTCTCGATGCACTTCATGTCGTGTATCAGTACCTTGTCAAACGCGAGCTTCATGGCGCTCACTGCCATTGCCGTGCTTGCAACGAGGAAGAGTCCCTCGGGTATCATTCCTATTACAGCCGCGACCATTGACTGAACGCTGTTTTTGATGCTTTGATGACTGATGTAGTATTGCTGATACATCATGATAAGTCCAATGGGGATTATCAGTATGCCTGCGAATTTTACTATCTTGTTGAGGGAGCGTATCATCTCGGACTGCTCTCCCTTTTTGGAGCGCTTCGCCTGCAAGGTCAGCTTCGAGATGTAGGAGTCCGCCCCGACCTTTTCAAGTCTCGCACGGCATATTCCCGACACGATGTAACTGCCCGACATGAGCGTGTCGCCCGGCTTCTTGGGTATCTCGTCCGCCTCACCCGTGAGGAGCGATTCGTTGACGGAGACATTTCCCTCAATGACCACAGCGTCCGCGCTGATCTGATTTCCGCCCTTGAACACTGCAATGTCGTCGAGCACGAGCTCCTTTGAGGGCACAGTTTTCAGCTTTCCGTTCCTTATTACATTCGTGACGGGAGCATTCAGCACAGTGAGCTTGTCCAGCACCGCCTTCGAGCGCATCTCCTGCACGATACCGATAAGCGTATTTGCAATGATTATCGGCATGAAGGTAAGGTCGCGGTAGGAGCCGACAACTATCAGCAGTCCTGCGAGGATAGCGAAGATGAGGTTGAAGTACGTGAACACGTTATCCGCAATTATCTCCCTCACCGATTTGGAAGGGGACTCAACAGGCTTGTTATAGAAGCCGTCGTTTATACGCTGTTTTACCTGTTCGGTGGTGAGACCTGTCTGAGCGTCCGCATTTATACGTACAGGTATCGGTTTTAGCTTTTCTTCAACAAATCCGTTTTTCATTTCATCATTCCTATTTTCAGTAATTAAATTCCGCCGTGAACAGTCGAGCAGACCTTGCATTCGCTGTTCCTTCCGTGGAATGCAGCTATCCTTGCTTTCATCGTAAGAGCGTCAAAGGTAAGCATTTTCCCCGTGAGGAGCTCACCCGTCCCGACGATGAACTTTATCGCTTCAAGTGCCTGTATTGAGCCGATAACGCCTGCAACGGCACCGATAACGCCGTTTGAGCTCGGAGCAGGTACGCTGTCCTCGTCGGGAACATCACCGAAAATGCACCTGTAGCACGGCTCGTCACCGCCTGTGTAGGTCATGACCTGTCCCGAGAAGCCCTGAATACCTGCATGGCAAAACGGCTTGCCAAGAAGCACACACACGTCATTTATCATGAACTTGCTCCTGAAATTGTCAGTGCAGTCGAGTATGAAATCGTAGCCCTCGATTATATCGGGAGCGTTGTCGATAGTGAGCTCACACGGGTAAACGTGCACCCTGATATTCTCGTTAAGAGCCTCAATAGTACGTTTGGCAGATACAGCCTTGTTTATACCCTCGCGCTCGTAATTGTGGAGTATCTGGCGCTGGAGATTTGAAAGGCTGACCTCATCAGCGTCGATGATGCCGATAGTGCCGACCCCTGCACCTGCAAGGTACATAGCGGCAGGACTTCCGAGTCCGCCTGCACCGACGATGAGCACCTTTGCATTTTTCAGCCTGAGCTGACCGTCCTGCCCGACCTCATCGAGCATTATCTGCCTGCTGTATCGTTCAAGCTCCTTATCCGAGAGCTTTTCTGTATCCATATTTTTCACCTGTTTCCGAATAAACTCGTATCTGCATATCACTTTTAATCAATGTATCCTCAACAACTGCCATACGCAGTCATTGAGGACACATTAATTATAGCATTATGAGCAATAATTGTCAACTGCCGAAAATTGCGGAAAATATCGCTTGTTCCTATTGCCAAATTTTATTTTTAATGGTATAATAAAATGTATATAATATTATTACAGGAGATTCAAAATGGATAACACCTATTATACTAATCAGATAAGCACGATAATCAACGAAGTCAAGAAGGCTGTTATAGGCAAGGACGCTATTATCATCAAGGTCCTGCTTGCGATACTCTGCAAGGGCCATGTTCTTATCGAGGACATTCCCGGTGTAGGCAAAACTACGCTCGCGCTTGCGTTTTCAAAGGCGCTCTCCCTTGAACACAACCGTATGCAGTTCACACCAGATGTTTTGCCCTCGGACGTGACAGGCTTCTCTATCTATAACAAGAACACAGGCAAATTCGAGTTCCGCCCGGGAGTTGCCTTCTGTAACCTCTTCCTTGCTGACGAGATAAACCGTACCTCGAGCAAAACGCAGTCCGCGCTTCTCGAGCTCATGGAGGAGAAGAACATTACCGTTGACGGAAGCACATATAAGCTCCCCGAGCCGTATACAGTCATTGCTACGCAGAATCCCATAGGCTCGGCAGGCACGCATAATCTTCCCGATTCACAGCTTGACCGCTTCATGATAAAGCTGAGCATGGGTTATCCTGATTTCAGGGGAGAGGTCTCGATTTTGAAGTCGAAGCACAGTGCAAATCCGCTTGACGACGTTAAGCCTATTGCGGACTCTTCCTTCATACTTGAGTTACAGGACTATATCTCGAATGTCTATGTCGATGACAGGATATACGAGTATATGGTCGCAATTTCGGCATCTACACGTAATCATCCGCTCATAAAGCTCGGAGTAAGTCCGCGAGGCACACTTGCCCTCATGCAGATATCAAAGGGCATAGCAGTGGCCGCAGGACGCGATTATGTTATCCCCGACGATATTTCCTATATCTGCCCCGATGTTTTCGAGCACCGTTTGATTCTCAATTCAAAGGCAAAGCTCTCCGAGATGTCGGCTTCGGATATAATCGAGGACATCATCAAGAAGGTGCCTGTCCCCGGGATAAACATCAATAAAGGATAAGCGGCATGATATTTTCAAAGATACTGTTTTTCTTTCTGATAATAGTGTGCGGAATGTTCTACATTCTCTACCTATGGGATTTCGCATTCGTGCTGTTCATCATAATGCTTGCGCTCCCCGTGGTGATGTTCATTGAGCTTTTCATCACAAAGCGCATGATGACGGTAGACTTCTCATTCCCCGAGAGCGTCACCGTAAAGAATGAGGATTTTCCCGTACAGCTCTGCCTCGAAAACAGGAGCATTTTCCCCGTAGGCAAGGCTGAGGCGCACATTGAATACTACAACATCTTCAACAATCAGATAAATACCTTTGAGCTCCAGTTTCCCATTCAGGCGAAGAATTCGCAGAAGGTGACATTCAAGCTCAACTCAAAATACTGTGGAGTTATCAAGATAAAATCCGCGTATATCAGCATTTTCGACCCGCTCAAGATTTTCAGGATGAAGGTCGGAAGGAATATTGTTTCGCAGATAACGGTAATGCCCGAGGGATATGATGTCAGCGGCGATGTCTTTCCCGTGACGCGCGTTAATGAGGAGAGCCTTATCTTTTCTGAGAATCGTCCGGGGGACGACCCCTCCGAAGTATTTGACCTGCGCGACTATATCCCGGGCGATAAGCTCAACAGGATACACTGGAAGCTCAGCTCGAAGAATCAGGACTTCATCGTAAAGGAGTACAGTCTCCCCGTTGATGTGCCGTGTCTGCTGTTTCTCGACCTCAGATGCTATGAGGACTCGGACTACACCCTGCCCGTATATGATACGCTCATTGAAACGCTCGTGTCGCTTTCAAGACTGCTCATAGCAAACGAGCGTCTGCACACGATAGTGTATTTCAGCGCGAAGCAGAGGGAGTTCGTCGCAAAGGACATAGACGGCATAGAATCGCTCTCGGGAGCTATACAGGAAATGCTCCTCTCGCTCATGGACAACCTCTACTGCGAGTCGCCCGACGACTATCTCAAGGAGCATTCGGGAATTTCGCTCTCGTCATTCACATTCATCACCTCGCAGGAGAATGATGATACACTCCGTATGATAGACGAGCAGGTGGACGCGGACATAAAAAATGCGTTTATCGTATGCCGAAGCAGTACGGACGCTGAGTCCGAGCCCGCACAGCACGGTTCTGTGAATGTCGAAAAGGTACTGATAGGAAAGATAATCTCTTCAATTAAGGAAATTGAATTGTAATGAAAAAAAAGAAGCAAATGAACAATAACGGTATTTCGATAGCCGACAGTATCGTTATGTCCGTCAGAACAAGAAAGAAAGACCTCCACAGGACTGAATCTGTGATAATTGCCGTTATTGGCTATATATCTGTGATAGCGGCGTTTCTGAGTATGTTCGACCTCGACTATGAGCCCTCTGTTGTATTCTTTGCGGCAGTCGGATTCTCCGCATTCTATGTCACCCTCACCATGCTTGGCAAAAAGGGGATGTGGACATATCTTGCAAGCATCATACTCTTTCTTATCATGGCAATAAAGAAGGTCGATGATATATCGCGCGGCTTCAAATATGCCTATAATACGATATATAAGGTCTCATTCAAGACCGACATCGAGTATTATAAGTTCCTCAAGCCGAGGTATGAGAACGAATATGTAACGATACTTTTTGTGTTTGCGCTATGGCTGCTTGCTATCGTCATATACTATTTCACTATATGCCGACCTAACCCCGTGCTTCCGCTGCTTGTGACCTTCCCGATACTCGAGAGCGGACTTTACAACGGCGTTGAGATATCGGTATTCTTTGCGGTAATGACGGTAGCCTACTGGCTTGCAGTGCTTGCAATGTCCACTATTGACATAGGGGAATACTCGGGCGGCACGAGCGGCTTCGTCCGAAAGGACAACCTGTTTTACCCGAAGCGCAACATGAGGTTCAAGGTCACAGAAAAGTGCGGACTGAACGTGATACTGACCATTATCGCAATAACTGTTGTCACGGTAACGGCAATGCACATCACAGATTACAAGCGCAGCGACGAGATAAACAAGAAGCGAATAGCAATAAGCGAGGCGGTCAACTCGTTCACCTTCGACGACTTCAAAAAAAGTATGTCGCGCCTTACATCTGCATTCGGCTTTACGCTTGATTACAACGACCACCGACTCGGCAACCTTGACCATATCCGCTATAAAAACGTCACCGACCTTACTGTCGATTTCAGTGCAAGGTCTGAAAAGGCGGTCTATCTCAGGGACTACACGGGTGCTGTCTATGAGGACAGCTCGTGGAATGAGCTCAGTGACAGCAAATTCGACAGCAGGCTTTTCAGGAGCTTCAAGAGGTATTCGATATATCCGCAGGACTTCCCCGCGATATTCTCGCAGATATACTCCATGTCCAAGCCTGTGTCCGTCGTAATAACTCCCAAGCATAACAGCAAGGGTGTATTTGCTCCGTATGGCACGATAAATCAAGGGGAACTCAGCTACGACAGGGACATGACTGTCTCGGTTGAAAAAGGCTCCGACGGTAAATACAGGTACAGCTGTTATGACCTTTTTTCAGTCGGCGGA
>ONNL01000098.1 GCA_900319195.1 uncultured Ruminococcus sp.
CTGCTCGAATTCACGAACACGGAAGATGAAGTTTCCGGGAGTTATCTCATTTCTGTATGACTTGCCGACCTGTGCAACGCCGAATGGCACCTTTTTACGTGTTGTTCTCTGGATGTTTGCAAAGTTTACGAAGATACCCTGAGCTGTCTCAGGGCGGAGATAGAGCTCGGACTTAGTGTCCTCGGTAACGCCCTGAAAAGTCTTGAACATGAGGTTGAACTGGCGGATATCAGTGAAATTAGCCTTTCCGCAGTTGGGGCAGGTAATATTGTGCTCTCTGATGTAGTCCATCATCTGTTCGTTTGTCCAGCCGGCAACGTTAGTGCCGTCGAAGTCCTCGATGAGATTATCAGCACGGTGACGTGTGTGGCACTCCTTGCAGTCCATGAGAGGATCCGAGAAGCCGCCGATATGTCCCGAAGCTACCCATGTCTGAGGATTCATGAGGATAGCGCTGTCGAGACCGACATTGTACTTGTTCTCCTGAATGAACTTCTTGCGCCATGCGTTTTTGATGTTGTTTTTCAGCTCAACTCCGAGCGGACCGTAGTCCCATGTATTAGCAAGACCGCCGTAAATTTCAGAGCCGGGATATACAAAGCCCTTGGATTTACAAAGGTCAACAATTTTGTCCATAACTTTTTCGCTGTTTTTAAGCATAAAATTACCTCATTTCAGAATTATAGCAAACGACAAAAATTTTTGGAGCTTGCTATTTGCCGATTGCAGGGAGCAAATCTTTGATTTGCGTATCTGCAAGGCATTTTAAATCATTTTTTATAGTCAACGTAGAATTATTTTTGAAGTTGACTATAAAAACACATATACATATATTGTACTGTAAAAAACGCGAAATGTCAAGAGGCGGCAGGGCGAAAAACGCTCAGTATCAGATATGAACTTCCGTGAAATTTTGACGAATATTCATTAAATTCAAAATAATCAAAAATTCGCTTTGAAACTTCTTGCAATTTTCGTCGGAATGTGTTACAATTAAACTATGTAAGTATGCCACGGCTATGGCAAAATTTTTAACGTGCATTTTGTACGGGTTGGGAGAATCATATGCCAAAAAGACAGGACATAAACAAAATCATGATAATCGGCTCCGGACCTATCATCATCGGTCAGGCTTGTGAGTTTGACTACTCCGGAACTCAGGCGTGTAAGGCGCTTCGTAAACTCGGCTACGAGATAGTTCTCGTAAACTCTAACCCTGCGACCATTATGACAGACCCCGATGTTGCTGACATAACATATATCGAACCGCTGAATGTCGCAAGGCTTACTCAGATAATCGAAAAGGAACGCCCCGACGCTCTCCTCCCCAATTTGGGCGGACAGTCGGGACTCAACCTCTGCTCTGAGCTTGATGAGGCAGGCGTTCTGAAAAAATACAATGTTGAGGTAATCGGTGTTCAGGTCGATGCTATCAAGCGCGGCGAGGACAGAATTGAATTCAAGAATGCCATGAACGCTCTCAACATCGAGATGCCGAGGAGCCATGAGGCTTATTCGGTAGATGAGGCAGTAAAGATAGCAGAGCAGCTCAAATACCCCGTAGTTATCCGTCCCGCTTATACAATGGGCGGAGCAGGCGGCGGAATGGTCTACAATATAGACGAGCTCAAGACTGTCTGTGCAAGAGGACTTCAGGCTTCTCTCGTTCATCAGGTACTCGTTGAGGAATGTATCTCGGGCTGGGAAGAGCTTGAGCTCGAGGTTGTCCGCGACGCAGAGGGCAACAAGATAACAGTATGCTATATCGAGAACATCGACCCCATCGGTGTTCACACAGGTGACTCATTCTGCTCGGCTCCTATGCTGACTATCCCGGAGGACGTTCAGAAGGAGCTCCAGGATATGTCCTACAGGATCATTGATTCTATCAATGTTATCGGCGGCTGCAACTGTCAGTTTGCAAGAAATACCGAGACAGGACGTATCGTTGTAATTGAGATAAATCCCCGTACATCGCGTTCTTCTGCACTTGCTTCAAAGGCAACCGGCTTCCCGATAGCGCTCGTATCGGCAATGCTTGCCTGCGGACTCACACTGAAGGATATCCCCTGCGGAAAGTACGGCACACTCGATAAGTATGTTCCCGACGGCGACTATGTTGTTATCAAGTTCGCTCGCTGGGCATTTGAGAAGTTCAAGGGCGCTGAGGACAAGCTCGGCACTCAGATGAAGGCTGTCGGTGAGGTAATGAGCATCGGCAAGACCTACAAGGAGGCATTCCAGAAGGCTATCCGCTCACTCGAAAAGGATCGCTATGGACTCGGCTTCGCAAAGGACTTCAACGAGCTCACTAAGGAGCAGCTCGTAGACAAGCTCCGTTTCCCGACCAGCGAGAGACAGTTCATCATGTATGAGGCACTCCGCAAGGGCGCAACTGTTGACGAGCTGTTTGAGCTCACAAAGATAAAGAAGTATTTCATCGAGCAGATGAAGGAGCTTGTTGATGAGGAAGAAAAGCTCATCGGCATGAAGGGTGCTGTACCCGAGAAGGCTGTATTGAAGCAGGCTAAGCTCGACGGCTTCAGCGACCGTTACCTCAGTATGCTCCTTGATGTAAAGGAAGAGGACGTAAGAAATGCTCGCCTCGGCTACGGTATCCGTGAGGCATGGGAGGGCGTTCACGTAAGCGGCACTAAGGACGCGGCTTATTACTACTCGACCTATCATCTTGACGAGGACAAGAGCCCCGTAAGCACCGATAAGCCGAAGATAATGATACTCGGCGGAGGTCCTAACAGAATCGGTCAGGGTATCGAATTCGACTACTGCTGTGTTCATGCGGCACTTGCTCTTAAAAAGCTCGGCTTTGAGTCAATTATCGTAAACTGCAACCCTGAGACAGTTTCTACTGACTATGATACATCTGATAAGCTCTATTTCGAGCCACTTACACTTGAGGACGTTCTCGCTATCCACGAGAAGGAAAAGCCTGTTGGCGTTATCGCTCAGTTCGGCGGACAGACTCCTCTCAACCTTGCAAACGACCTCAA
>ONNL01000047.1 GCA_900319195.1 uncultured Ruminococcus sp.
GGGTATTCAAAATTTTAGGTGGTTATTCAGCATAATGGCGTTCGCATTTGCCTATGATACCACAAACTCTCAGTCTGTCAAGACTATCGCGTTTGTGAGGGTGGGCAAATACGCAAACACCACCCCGTAACGACCACCTAAATAGTTATTTACCAGTTTATTTTTGTGCGTGAATTTGCAACCTGCCGCTCTGTCCACTCATATAGTGACCTTATGCGCTTTTATCGGGGCAAATCCTTCTGAGGAAAGGGCTTCCCTAAATAGAAGCCGCAAAAGCTCCTATGTAAGCGGTCAGGTAACGAGCTTTCCCGTTACTGCCCAGTTCATCGAATCGGTGATCTCGACATTGACAAACTGTCCGACAAGCTCCGTACCGCCCTCAAATTCGACGATTATGAACTCGCTGCTCTTACCCGTCAGGAACCCCTCGTGCTTTTTCGACGCTCCGTCAACGAGCACGCGCAGAGTGCGTCCGACAAAGCGCCTATAGAACTCCGTGGAGATGCCCCTCTGGACTTCGAGCAGTCGCCTCATGCGCTGTCCCTTAACGTCCTCGGGAGTACCGTCGGGCATTTCCGCAGCCTTTGTCCCCGTGCGCTTTGAATAGATAAACGAGTAGATATTGTCGTATTTTACCTGTCTGATAAGGTCGAGCGTAGCCTCAAACTCCTCATCGCTCTCATCGGGGAAGCCGACGATAATGTCGGTCGTGAGCGAGAAGCCCGCGTCCCTGCTGCGAATATAATTCACGGTGTCAAGATACTTTTCAACGGTATATCGCCTGTTCATGCGTTCAAGCACGGAATTGCTGCCGCTCTGCACGGGCAGGTGCAGGTGCTTTGCGACCTTTTTGCAGTCGAAGATAGCGTCGATAAGCTCACGGGAAGCGTCCTTCGGGTGCGAGGACATGAAGCGGATAGTGAAGTCGCCGTCAATTTTGTTGAGCTCCCTGAGAAGCTGCGGAAAGCTCATGCCGTCGGGAATATCCTTGCCGTAGGAATTGACATTCTGTCCGAGCAGCATTATCTCCTTGTAGCCGTCCGCCGCAAGCTGTCTGACCTCGGAAATAATGTCCTGCGCGTCCCTGCTGCGCTCGCGTCCGCGGACATATGGCACGATGCAGTAGGTGCAGAAATTATTACACCCGAACATTATCGGCACAGAAGCCTTGAAGCCGCTCTCGCGCACCTGAACGACGTTCTCCGAGAAGTCGTCGTATTCGGCTATATCCTCAGCAAATTCTCTTCCGTTGAGGACATCGAGGAGCAGTGCAGGAAGTCCGCTTATTGCCGAGGTACCGAGCACGAAGTCCACCTGCGGATAAGACCTGTGTATTTTCTCAGCTATCTGAGGCTGTGCGGTCATGCAGCCGCTAATGCCGATAAGCAGCGACGGTTTCAGCTCCTTGAGCTTTTTCATGCTTCCGATAATGCCAAACACTCTGTTTTCGGCATTTTCCCTGACAGCGCAGGTGTTCAGGATAATGAGGTCAGCCTCATTTTCGTCATCGGTAAAGCCGTAGCCCATCTGCTGAAGCAATCCCTTTATCTTTTCGCCGTCGGAGACATTGAGCTGACAGCCGAAGCTGTGCACATATGCCAGTTTGCGCTCTGTCCCGAGCTTTTCCCTTATCCTCTCGATAATTTCGGTATTATCCTTCAATGTTCGGAACCTCTCATTCGTTTTTGTTCAGATACAATTATTATAACACAGAATTATAACAATAGCAAGCGGCAACTGAAAATAGTTGCCAAAGCGAAACAAGCTCCGAAGCTCGTACAAGAAGTCATTTTTCAGCAGCAAAAAAAGGGAACGCATAAGCGTTCCCTTTAATTATTCGTTTGAGCAATTGATCAAACAGTAGGATCAAGGTTGATAGTAGGATCAGCAAGTGCCTGCTGGATGCGGAGTGCATCAGCAGCCGTGATACCGTCGCCGTTGTTGTCAACGTCGCCCCACTTCTTGCCGTAATCGTCGATCACGAAATCACCGGGTACTGCCTTGTTCTGCATGATGAGAGTCGGGTCAGCAACAGAAACATCACCATCGTGGTTAGCGTCACCCCAAGGACCATCCTCGATATCGCCAGGGCCCTCGTCACCGAGAGGCTTAACATCGGGATAGAGAAGTGCCATTGCGCCGTATGCCTCAATAGCATCACCAGCGTGCCAGAATCTGTGGAGCTTGTATGTATAAGTATCTGTCTTGCCTGTAGCATCGTAAACAGCCTTACAATCCTGATACATAGGATCTTTCTCATAGCTCTTACGGATGCTTGAGAATGTAGCACCGGGAGCAAGAACAGAGCCATCAGGCATTGTGCCCTTGTAGTATGAAGGAATATAAACCTCCTGCTTGAAGATTCTTGTAAGGCTTCCGTTGTGATCCTCGAATGCGATACCAATATCATCACGGCCTGTGTTGTACTGAGCCGAGAGGAGCTTGTTAGCAAGACGGAGACCCTTACCGGCTACTGATGTATCGCTGTCTGATGCTGCTGCAGAAGCGTCAACACCATTAGCAGCAGCGTAGTAGATAAGTGTATTACAGAGTGAAGATACGCATCCTACATCGCCCTGACCATAACCTGTGATCGTGGGTGAGAGCTTCTGGTTGCCGTTCGGATTGTATATACCTTTCCAAGAATCAGGAACACAAGTAGGATCTGTAGAATCGTGGTCGTTTGCGCCCCAGTTAAGTGACGAAGGAATGCAGTAATCATAGCTTGTTCCATCGGGAGCTGTCCAATCGAAGTGTGTATTCTCCTCGAACCAGCCGATCCATCTGCTGAGGATAGCTTCGAGAGCGTCCACGAGTGAAAGACCGCCGTATGTCTGATCTGTTACATCTGTGACCTTACCTGTCTTGAGGTAGTAGTAAAGCTCGCAGAGACGCTGGATAGACCATACCTGGTTACCGATCCAGTGGTTTGAACCGGGGTCAGAGTAAACAGGATGAGCAACATATACCATGTTATAGAATGTAGGAAGATCTGAAGGATACTCCTCATAACGTCCGTTGTAGGAGTTTGTGCATCCGCCGGCAATCGGACCGTCCTTAGACTGAAGCCAGAGATACATTTCGATCTGTCTCTTGAAGGACTCCTTGTAATCGCTTGTTGCCTGAGCATTGTCTGCCTTCATGCCTGCATTGATCGCGCTGTCCTGAATAAGAGCAAATGCAGCAAGCGGGTTCTGATAGAACTGATGTGAGTGCGAGCAGCCGATCTGCCA
>ONNL01000121.1 GCA_900319195.1 uncultured Ruminococcus sp.
GATGGCAGCATTTTTGCCTCAACAGGTTACGGAAAAGACTATCCAAAAGATGTATTCCGTTTAATAACAGGCAGCTACAGCGACGATGATCTGAAATTCGGCTTATTCAGTCTGAGCAAGGGCATTATCCTTGAACCGAAATACACAAAGCTCGAACCCATATGCCGACTTGAAAGCTTCACCGACGGAATGAAGATAGATGATGATACAAAGTTCATAAATATGGTGATAGCAGTAAATGACAGCGAGACAGTGCTTGTTGATACGTCACTCAATATCAGAAAAAGGTGGGACGTATCCTACTCCTATACCTCCGGCTTCATGGTGCCCTCATATTCGTCATATTGCTGTGGACTTGAAAATGTTAAATTCTCAACGACGCTTACCCTCAATCACACCGATGAAGCTGCGGGAAAGACGGATACCATTACCTATGATATTGCCAATGACAAGATAGTCTATCAGCAGTCGGGCAAGTATGACTATGTGGGCGAATTTGCAAACGGCTTTGCTGTAGTGGTCATCAATGATAACAGCACATCTCTCTGGACAGGCAACGAAAAATATCAGGGACTTATCGACATAAACGGCAAAGAATACATTCACCCGTCAAAGAATGCCGAGATACAGAGCTATGTGCGCTATATTGAATCATACAATTATGGCGTGCCGACAACCTGCAGCTATTTCTGTGAATTCAACGACAGCTATATAAGACCCGAAATGTTCGACCTTGATTACGCTGACAGCAACAATTACAGCTTCGCATACAAGCCGTATGAATACATCGGAGAAAACAGTGACGGCTCCCCTGCTTACAGGTCATGCGCCACTGATGCCTATGTTGTCGCAAAAAACGGACTGCTCGGAATGTCCTCGTCCGACGGCAGCGAGCTTATCCCGACGCAATATAATATTATCAGCAGCTGTGATGTCGGTGACACAAATTACGACAACAGTATAGTATACGGCAGCTTCTCCCGGTCAGACTTCAACAACGGAAAAAAACCGATAAGACACGGCGAATTTATAAGCGGTATCGCTGTCCTTTGCCGAGCCGACCCGAATGTGACGGCAGACGAATATGTATTTGACATTCAGAAGCAGTCTATGAGCCGAGTGACACGTTCTGCGAAAACATCGCATTTCTTCGCGGGACTTGTCGATAAAAACGGTAAGGTAATTGCAGACGCTGATATGTACCGCTATGTAAAGCTTGACGACGACGGTACATACCACCTCAGCAGAAGCAAGGACAACGAACAAAGCGGAATTGAGTATCTTGATGTGAACGGAAAAGACAGATTCAGCGATTTCGCGGTGAAATACGGTTATGACTCGGCAATACTCTCGCATGGAATGTACATCGTTGAGTGTGACGGGCTGACGGGTGTTGTGAGTCCGACTAACAGGGTGATAGTTCCTATCGAATACGACAGAGTTCTGAATTTCACGGCAAACGATCACACCTTAGTGCAGACGGATGATAAAGACAGCGCAGTAATAAGCACAGAAAGGTACACCGACCCGATAAAGCTGACGGACAGCGAAAACGGTATCATAAATCTCCGCCGTCCCGACGGACTTATTGATGCGTTTAATATCGACATATCAGGCATAGAGGAGCCGCCTGTGACAACGACCACGGTTACGACGACCACCACCACCACCGTTGTCACGACAACTACCACCACATCGGGCGGCTCAGCTATCCCGACAGCAATAACTCTTGAGCTCGGTGAGAAGTATAAAATAGACGCGCAGAACTGCACATTCGCGTCGAGCAAAAAGGATGTGGCAGTAGTCTCTGTATCGGGCGTTATCACGCCAATTTCTGAGGGCACGGCTTACATCACGGTCATATACAGTGACGGCGAGACCGACCAGATAAAGGTCACGGTCAGGGAGTCGGCGGCTGACACTACCACCTCGACCACCACGAGTACAACTACGACAACCACCAATACTACCACAACTACTACCACCACTACCACCGCGACCAACACTGCGACCACCACCACGACTATAGCATACGGCGATTTCACTTTCAGACTGAATGAGGACGGGGAAACGCTTACGGTCGCTAAGTACAACGGCAGCGATACCGCTGTTTCGATACCGTCAGAGGTGGAAGGAAAGGCGGTAACCGTTATCGGTGAATACTCGTTCAGCAGCACTACATGCAATAATATTATATCCCTGACTATCCCCGAGGGCGTTACCAGATTAGAGCATGATGCATTTCAACATTGCAAAAGCCTTACAAATATTGATATACCGGAAAGTCTGAATGATTTCGGAATCAACTACAAGTATACAGGAGACAATGTTTTATGTGTGTTTGAAGGTTCACCGTGGCTTAAAGCAAGGAGAGAAGAAAATCCGCTTGTTGTTGTTAATAACATAGTTTTGGACGGACGAACTTGTACAGGTGATGTTGTTATTCCCGAGGGTGTTACTCGTATAAATAGTGCGGCATTCTTTAATTGCAGCAATGTAACAAGTATATCCATTCCAAGCAGTCTTGAAGCTGTTGGTGAATATGCTTTTCAAAGGTGCAGCAATCTTAAAAAGGTCTATATAAGTGATATGGACGCATGGTATGATATTGATTTTGAAGAAGGAATGTTTGTAAATGTACCTGCAACAGGCGGAGATCACAGAAATAGGTTCTTTTCAAATCCTATGTGCTACGGTGCGGAGCTTTACCTGAATAATAAGCTTGTAACGGACGTTGTGATACCCGATACTGTCACAGAAATAAAGAAGGGAACTTTCTATGGGTGCAGTTCGATTCAGAATGTCACTGTTTCTGAAGGAGTAAGGTCTATCTGTACAAACGCATTTGCTGTTTGTACAGGATTGAAAACCATAGCTATCCCTGAAAGTCTGGAAAAAATAGAATCGGAGGTGTTCTGGGGCTGTTCCTCGCTGGAAGAATTCAGTATCCCGGAGTGTATGAAAACAATTCCCGAAGGTATGTTCGCAGGTAACAAATCGCTCAAAACGATAGAGATACCTGACGGCATAACTGCTATTGAAGCGGGTGCCTTTGCATTCTGTGAGGGACTTACTTCCGTAACCGTCCCCAAAAGTGTATCATCCATAGCTTTCATGACATTTGAAGATTGCTCTGCTCTTAAAGAAATAACTATCCTTGACCCAAAATGTGTTTTATATGATAGTGAATATACCATAAACAACAGTACTTTTCCCGAAATCATATTCAACGGCACTATCTGCGGCTACACAGGCTCGACCGCTCAGGCTTATGCAGCGAAGTACGGGTACAACTTCAGGGCGCTGGACTCCGAGGGCAGCATTCTCGGCGACGTAAATAACGACGATTCAGTGGATTCAAGCGACGCGGCGCTCGTCCTCAAGGACTATGCGACTGTACAGAGCGGCGGTGCAAGTACGCTTGACAAGACCGCTGCGGACTACAACAACGACGGATTTGTCGATTCCTCCGACGCGGCTCTCATACTCAAAGCCTACGCCGAACATCAGGCGGCTTGAATGAACAAAGCTCCTCCCAAACGGGAGGAGCTTTCGTCAATGCCTGTAAATTGCAAATAGATTGCAGTGACATGGAAAGCATTCTTACCAAGTACAAGCCACTAACTCAAATCCACCTTGCAAATGCCGATTTAAAGGACAATAGCTACGATAAGATAAAGGAATTTATACGGGATAACAATTTGCCGACTATCCTTTATTCGTGCCGAAGCAGAATGGTACCGTGACCACCACTATTCCAAAGACGGCGACCCATTATTTTTCGGTGTCTATGTATCTTATTATAGCAAACGAAATTAAAACAACCGAGAACAAACGAGATCGAGGAAGGACTCTTTTGAGACAAAGAGTTCTTCCTCGATTTTATATCTATATTTGCACCCTAAAATCAGTTATTGCTGAAAAGAGCTGTCGAGAGGTATCTGTCTCCCGAATCCGGAAGCAGAGCGACGATTTTCTTGCCCTTATTCTCGGGACGAAGTGCGAGTATTTGTGCCGCCTTGAGCGCCGCTCCCGACGAGATACCTACGAGAATACCCTCGCTCTGAGCAAAGCGTCTGCCCTCTGTGAAGGCGTCCTCATTATCAACGGTGATTATCTCGTCATAAACGTCTGTATTCAGCGTCTTGGGGACGAAGCCTGCGCCGATGCCCTGGATCTTGTGAGGACCTGCATGACCCTCAGAGAGCACGGGACTGCCCGACGGCTCGACTGCTACTATCTTCACATTCGGATCCTGAGATTTGAGATACTCACCCACACCTGTGAGTGTACCGCCTGTACCTACGCCTGCAACAAAAATGTCCACCTTGCCGTCGGTCTGCTCCCAGATCTCAGGACCTGTTGTCTCCCTGTGGATAGCAGGGTTTGCAGGGTTTTCAAACTGTCCGAGAATTACCGAGCCCTCAATCTCCCTGTTGAGCTCCTCAGCCTTTGCGATAGCTCCCTTCATGCCCTTAGCGCCCTCTGTGAGAACTATCTCCGCACCGTATGCCTTGAGCAGATTGCGGCGCTCAACGCTCATGGAATCGGGAAGTGTAAGGATAGCATGGTATCCCTTTGCTGCTGCAACTGCCGCAAGACCGATACCCGTGTTGCCCGAGGTTGGCTCGATTATGGTAGCGCCTGCCTTGAGAATGCCCTTCTTTTCAGCGTCCTCGATCATTGCAAGTGCGATACGGTCCTTGACCGAGCCTGCCGGATTGAGATATTCAAGCTTTGCAAGGACTGTCGCTTCTGCAATGCCTGCATTTTTGGCATAACGGCTTGCGTTGAGAAGCGGTGTACCGCCGATAAGTTCAAGTGAAGAATTGATGATATTGCTCATGATGATTACCTCCGTATTATAAAATGATAGTATTGATTTTTTAGGCTCAGAGTCTCTCGAACGCCTGCTTCAAATCGGCAATGATGTCGTCGATATGCTCTGTACCTATTGAAAGACGAATGGTGTTGGGAGCTATTCCCTGCTCAGCAAGCTCCTGCTCGTTATCCTCCGAATGAGTTGTCGATGCAGGGTGGATAGCAAGAGATTTAACGTCCGCAACGTTTGCAAGGAGCGAGAAGAGCTCGAGGTTGTCGATGAACCTCTTTGCTTCGTCAGCGCCGCCCTTGATGTTGAATGTGAATATCGAACCGCCGCCGTTGGGATAATACTTCTTGTAGAGCTCCTGCTGCTTCGGGTCGGTCGATATAGACGGGTGGCTGATATACTCGACCTGCGGCTGTGTTTCGAGGAATTTCACTACCTTCAATGCATTCTCGACATGGCGCTCAACTCTGAGTGAGAGCGTTTCAAGTCCCTGAAGGAATACGAATGCGTGTATCGGTGAAATTGTCGAGCCTGTGTCGCGGAGAAGGATAGCTCTGATGTAGGTGACGAATGCTGCCGCTCCGACATTCTTCGTGAAGCTTACGCCATGATAGCTCTCGTTAGGCTCGGTCAGCCACGGATATTTTCCCGACTTTTCCCAATCGAATTTGCCGCTGTCCACGATGACACCGCCTATTGCAGTACCGTGACCGCCGATGAACTTTGTCGCGGAGTGGACAACTATATCAGCTCCGTACTCTATCGGACGGACAAGATAGGGGGTAGCAAATGTGTTGTCAACGATGAGCGGAATGTTATGCTTATGAGCTATCTTAGCGATGCCCTCGATGTCAACTACTGCTGAATTCGGGTTGCCGAGAGTCTCGATATGGATAGCGGCTGTGTTCGGCTGAATGGCATTTTCTATCTCCTCAAAGTTGAACGGGTCAACGAAGGTGGTGTTGATGCCGTAATCGGTAAGCGTATGTCTGAGGAGATTGTAGGTGCCGCCGTAGATGTTCTTTGCGGCAACGATGTGGCTGCCTGCGTGAGCAACTCCCTGTATTGCGTAGGTCACGGCAGCGGCTCCCGAGCTTACTGCAAGAGCAGCAACTCCGCCCTCAAGAGCAGCTATGCGCTCCTCAAAGACGCTCTGTGTGGGATTTGTAAGTCTCCCGTAGATATTGCCTGCGTCGCGGAGTCCGAAGCGATCAGCCGCGTGTTCGCTGTTGTGGAACACATAGCTCGACGAAAGATATATCGGAACAGCTCTTGCGTCTGTGACGGGGTCGGGATTCTCCTGACCTGCGTGTATCTGAATTGTCTCAAATCTGTATTTGCTCATGGTGATTACCTCCTAATTTTGTATTCATATATGTTTTGTATGTTTTACTGTGAATATAGTATATCATACTATTCCTATTTTGTCAATAGGCTTTTATATACTCAAAAATAATAACAGGTTATAGACTAAAGCTATGACCTGTACTTTACGTGCCCATATATCATTAATACCTATTGACAAGAAAAAAATAGAGTGATATAATAAGTACAGTTAAAACATATCATTTCTATATGCTTAGTAAGACCGGTACGGTGCTCTACAAGATGTTTACTGCACTAACGGCAGCTATTGAAAAACAGGAGTTGAAAAATATGACATTGATACAATTGAAATACATCATCACAGCTTCGGAGGAAAGCTCATTCAACGAGGCGGCAAAAAAGCTGTATATCGCACAGCCGAGCCTTTCCTCCGCGATCCATGCTCTGGAAAAGGAAGTCGGCTTTGACATTTTTCTGCGCTCAAAAACGGGAATAACGCTCACCGCAAAGGGCGAGGAATTCTTGGGATATGCGCGTTCGGTAGTCGAACAGTATGAGATATTAGATGCAAAATACATTTCGCAGACGAACCACAAAAAGCACTTCTCGGTCTCCATGCAGCACTATACTTTCGCAGTGAATGCCTTCATGGAGATAGTGAAGCAGTATGGCATGAGTGAATTTGAATTTGAAGCCATTGAAACCAAAACTCACGAGGTCATAGACAATGTAAGACTGCAAAAAAGTGAGATAGGCGTTTTGTATATAAATGACTTCAACCGTTCGGTGCTTGAAAAGCTCTTTCGTGACGGCGGACTTGAATTCACTCCGCTTTTTGATTGCAGTATTTATGCCTATATGAGTAAGGAAAACCCTCTTGCTGTTAAGGATATCGTGACACTTGAGGAGCTTTCCGATCACCCGTGTCTCAGCTTTAATCAGGGCGAACAGAATTCGTTTTACTTCGCCGAGGAGGTGCTCAGCACCTATCCCTACAAGCAGATGATAAAGGCTAATGACCGCGCAACAATGCTGAACCTGATGGTCGGTCTGAACGGCTATACTCTCTGCTCGGGCATAATCTGCGAGGAGCTCAACGGTGATGATTACTGTGCCGTAAAGCTTGACACAGATGAGAAAATGACTATCGGCTATATTCGTAGGAAGGATTCTGTCCTCAGTGAGCTTGCCGAGAGGTATATCGAAAAAATATTTGCATACAAGGAAAAAGTGCTCAAATAGTACATTTTCAATAATAACTCATGGCGAATACCATACAGCAATAAATCCGACAAGATAATATACCTTGTCGGATTTTCATTGGAGCGGATAGCTGAAATCGAAATGCTGTCCCTGCGAATATATGAACGGCATTACGCATTCCGTGCTCCATTCCCTATATGCTGTACTCCCCTGCTATGACCATTTTCTCCTGCCATTCAAGCAGACTGGCAAGTGTAATGTTCTCCAGAGTGTTTTTTATCGTATCATCAAGGTGCTTCCACAGGCGGAATGTTACACAGCTTGAACTGTTCGGACAGCATTTTTCACCTACGCAGTCCGTCGGTGCAAGCGAGCCCTCCACGATGGTCAGAATATGCATCACCGTGTAACGCTCTGGAGCATATCTAAGCAGATAACCGCCCTGATTTCCCTTGACGCTCTGCACTAATCCTGCCTTATGCAGTGAAGCGGCAGTCTGCTCGAGGTATTTCAGAGAAATGCCCTGACGTGCCGCGGTTTCTTTGAGCGGAACAGGCTTGCCGTCGTTGTGCTGTGCAAGGTCAAGCAGGAGCTTCACTGCGTTTTTTCCTCTTGTCGATACGATCATGGTAATTCCTTTACTTTCTAAGTGATGTATGGCTGTCGATCTTTGCGTAGTAGTCTGTTATTTTTTCAAGCGCCTCTGCGACGGTGCACCCGACATCAAATGCTGATATTGCCCTGCGTTCAAGCTGTTTCTGAATATTGAAGCCTATCTTGGTGCATACGACACAGCGGCAGTCGGAGATGAGCTCCACCTTTTTATCAGCTCCCCCACCACAGCCTGTACCGCTGCCGCAGCCTTTATTGCAGCCGCTTCCGCAGTTCTCCGATACAGCTTTCGTATCGGAGATGTATTCGCGCTTTTCAAGCTCACGGCAATCGTTTTCGCTCACTTCATATATCGTGAAATATTCCGTCGCACCGAAGGTACGGTCGATATTGATACCGTCTGAGCTTGCAACTGCTATTTTGTACATCAGTTCCACCTCTGTACTGCTACCGAGTAAATGTCCTCGATGAGCTTGATACCGCCCTGATAGCCTACATAGCTCTCGTCGAGCACGACCTTGTCCTGAACAGGCCATGTGATATTGAGGAAGTGTCCGTCAAGCTCGTTTGTGACTTCCTTGTCGTAATAGCCGCCGAGTATGAGCGGATAGCCGTGGTAGTCGTGAGCCTTGACTGCTTCGTGTATCTTATAGCTGTCAGTCTCGAATACAGCCTCGGCCTTGAGCCCGTAGTTGAGGTTCTCAAATTCAGCCTTTATCGCTTCACGATACTGCTTTGGAGTGTCATCCGTGATGAACTGCTGTGCGGGGATAAGTCCTAAATCGTTCACAAGGAACTTCGTGATGCCGAGCGTATACTGAGCGTCACCGATCACCGAGAACTGCTTTGCCATTACTCTTGTTTCGAGGAAGAGGTCGGCATAGCGCTCGATGAGATAGTAGTAGTATTTCTCATGCTCAGAGATTATCCTCTCGACCTTCTCGCTGTCTACACCTGCAAATTCACCGACAGTACGCAGGAATCTGCTCGTCTCGAATGCACCGACGGGGAGCGTCGGGATATACAGATATGGAGTCCCGAGCTTCTGCTCCAATTTCTTCACATTCGTGAGCGATACCCACGGCGATACCAGCAGATTGAATTGTGCCTTCGGTATTTTCTTTATGTTCTCAATGCCGTTGCCATAGCCGAAAATGACATTCGGCTTCAGACCGAGCTCCTCCACAAGCTTTGCAAGCTCACGGTAATTTCCGAGCCAGAAAAGGTCCTGATACGGAACGTCCGCCCAGATATTTACAAGTCCCTCCTCCTTTTCTTCGGAGGGTTCAAGAAGCTGTTCGGTGATCGCGTTGATGACCTGTTCGTGACCCCTGTAATTGTTGCCCTTGAAGCCTGCTGTTGAAGCGAAGATAACAGGCTTTTCCGCGTCCTCATAATGCGAGACAGTCTCGCCCACATCATCACCGACAATTTCGGGAATACATCCTGTCAGCACGACATACAGGTCAGCGTCTATGACCTTGAGCGCATTTTCTATCGTGGAATCGAGCTTCTTCACTCCGCCGAAAACAACGTCCTTCTCATTGATAGAGGTACACGGGAAGATGTTCGGTGAGAAGTATCCCGATGAGCCTATGCCGTCCGAGAGCTTCTGAGCACAGCCCGGTCCCGAATGAAGTATCGGTATCGCCCTTGTTATCGCCTGCACCGTCTGCATTGCTGCCAGTGCACATTTATATCTCTGTTTATCAAGTAGCTTTGCCATTATTTCTTTGCCTCCACCAAAAATTTATCCACGTTCTGCTCATACCACCAGTCAGTGTACGGCAGCTTCACACGCTTTGCAAGATTTGCCTCAAAGCTGCGGTTGTGAATGCTGTTGAGCACCGAATGTGCAAATTCGAGCGTGTGCTTATAGCCGAATATCATGTACTCGTCAGCCACGTATACGGCAGGAGTGCCGTTCTTTATCGCCCATACCGTCGAGCCGGGGTGACGCGAGAGATAGAGGTCGGGCTGATACTTTTTCAGTATGTTCATGACCTCGTAATTCTGCTGGTCGGCAACGCTTGCCTCGAAGTCCACGCCGTTATCGAGCAGATACTTCATCGACGGCGGAACATCGCCGTTTTCATACTTCTTGTCATAGTGCCATGCAAGCGCCCATACTACCTCGATGCCAAGCTCGTTCAGTACTCGTGATACCTCAAACGTGTAGCCGGGTCCCATTCCGAGAACGGCTCTCAGTCCCTTGAGCTCCTTCTTTATCTCCTCTATCTGAGGAATGTATATCGCTCGCTGCTCCGCGATGTATTTCTCGACCTTCTCACTTCTTCCGGTTGCTTCACCGATAGCTCTCAGCCATGTCTCAAAGCCTGTGATCCCGAGCGGATTTATCGTGCGGACGTATGGCACACCATACTTTTCTTCAAGTCCGTTGCCGAGATAGTTGCCGAGAGTTCCGCATATACAGGTCGTGGCAAGTGCTTCGGAAAGGTGCGAGAGCTCCTCGACCGTTGAGTTGCAGTAGAGGAAGGTCGGCTCTAAATCAAACTCCCTGAACATCTCGATTATCTCGGGACGTGCGCTCTCGTAGAAGTTCTTGAAGTTGACAGTGTTGCGCTTCTGCTTCGGCGGCTGAACGATACTCGACAGCACCGCATGGTCGGAAATATCGAAGCCTGTCGCCCATATCCTCGACTTGAAGCCCTCGCAGTGAACAGCAGCTATCGGCACATCTATCTCATCACGAACGTCGTCAACAATGCTGTCGATGTCCTCACCGATTATACCCGTAGCGCATGAGCTTGAAACGAATATTGCCTTCGGTGAGTAGCGCCTGTTCACCTCTAAGATTATCCTGCGGAGCGATTCTGCCGAGCCGAAGATAGTGTCCTTTTCGTTCATGTCGGTGCCGACATAGACGGTGTTGTTGGTAACTCCGCGCTTCTTTGCCATTGTCTTGTCAAGGTAGTATGCACCTGCGCCTGCGACCGAACATCCCGCAGGGCCGTGGTGGATTATCGCAACGTCACGTATGCCTGCAAGCTGTCCCAGACCGCACTGTGAAAGACAGGTGCTCGACTGTGAGAAGCATCTTGCACAGCCTTTTAATGTGCCGCATTCGCTCTGCTGTGCAAGGTCTTTAAGTGAGCCTACATAGCCCGTTATCGAGCCGATACGGTTCTCTCTTACCGCAACATTTGAGCTGTTTGTATTTATTGCCATTTCAAGTCCTCCTCAGACCTTATAATTCTCGTTGAAAAGATTTGTGGAAAGATAGCGCAGTCCTGTGTCGGGGAGCACTGCAACTATCGTCTTGCCCTTGTTCTCGGGACGCTGTGCGACCTTTGCCGCTGCTGCTATCGCCGCACCCGATGATGTGCCGATGAGAATGCCGTCCGTCCTTGCGACCTCTCTTGCCGCCCTGTATGCCTCATTCGTCTCGACCTCAAGCTTTTCGTCATAGATGTCAAGGTCCATTGTCGAGGGCACACGCTCGGCAGGGATATTCTCAAACGGGTGGACTCCCGTTATCTCCTCGGGCTCGGGATTTGCTTCGCTCGGGAGCGAGTTTGCTCCCGGCTGGATAGCATACACCTTGATATTCGGGTTCTTCGATTTGAGGAATTTTCCCGTACCCGAAACAGTACCGCCTGTGCCGACATTTGCAACGAGGATATCCACCTTACCGTCTGTGTCCGCCCAAATCTCAGGACCCGTGGTCTTTTCGTGTATCTCAGGATTTGCAGGGTTCGAGCACTGGTCAACAAAGAAGATGTCCTTCTCGTTTACGAGCACATTCTCCTTGAGGGACTTTATAGCCGCCACAAAATCGCCGCCTGTCTCCTCAAGAGTCTTTGCAATTGCAGGCTCCTCCGAGAGCTTTATTGTCTCACCGCCGAAAGCGTGAATGACCTTGAATCGCTCCTCGCTTACGTTGTCCTGAACATACACGCGGAATTTGTATCCCTTTGCTGCTGCAATTGCCGCGAGACCGATACCGGTGTTGCCGCTTGTCGTTTCGACAATTGTGTAACCCGGCTTCAGCAGTCCCTTTTTCTCAGCGTCCTCTATCATGTTGAGCGCTATCCTGTCCTTGACGGACTGGTTCGGATTGTAGTATTCAAGCTTTACGAGCAGCCTTGCCTCAAGACCGTGGAGCTTCTCAAATCCCTTTATTTCGAGCAGAGGAGTCCTGCCGACGAGCTCCGTTATAGATGAATATACATTTGCCATTTTTCATTCCTCCCGTTATATCCTGTAATCGTCCGCCTGCTCCATGAGACCGTATTCAAGAAGTATCTCCTCGAGACGCTCCTGAGTCATGGGTGTAGGAATAGCGAACTTCTGATTCTCGATAACTGCCTGTGCTAGATTTCTATACTCCTGAGCCTGTGCCGAATCGGGCTTGTATTCGATAACTGTTTTCTTGTTTATCTCCGCACGCTGAACGATGTTGTCACGCGGAACGAAGTACAGAAGCTGTGTGCCGAGCTCCTCCGCAAATGCACGGAGAAGGTCACGCTCACGGTCAACAAGACGGCTGTTGCAGATGATGCCGCCGAGGCGAACACCGCCTGTCTTAGCGTATCTTCTTATGCCCTTTGCGATATTGTTTGCCGCATAGAGAGCCATCATCTCGCCGCTCGCTACGATGTATATTTCCTTCGCCTTGCCCTCTCTGATAGGCATTGCAAAGCCGCCGCAGACAACGTCACCGAGTACGTCATAGAAAACGTAATCGAGGTCATCGGTGTAAGCACCGAGACTTTCGAGCATATTTATCGAGGTGATTATTCCGCGTCCTGCGCAGCCTACACCCGGCTCGGGACCGCCCGACTCAACGCAGCGTGTGCCGCCGAAGCCTGTTCTCATGATACGGTCGAGCTCGATGTCCTCGCCCTCATCACGAATGGTGTCGAGGACTGTTTTCTGTGCAAGTCCTCCGAGAAGAAGTCTTGTGGAGTCAGCCTTCGGGTCGCAGCCTACGACCATGACCTTTTTGCCGTGCTCACAAAGTCCTGCTGTGAGGTTCTGGGTGGTGGTCGATTTTCCGATACCGCCCTTTCCGTAAATTGCTATCTGTCTGAGATTTCCCATTATTATCTATCCTTTCTTAAAAAGGCTCTGCACCTTTTCATAGCTTACTAATTTATTGATTGCGTCTCCAATGATGTCGGGTATTTCATACGGCGAAATACCGAGGCTTTCAGCTCTTGCCGCCGCTTCTGTACCTATCTTCTGAACGAGCAGATACTTGCAGTCGGAAAGCGCTCTGAGGTTTTCGGTGAGCCTGTCGTCATCGTGGTTTCCCGTCTGACAGACAGGCACCAGCATTCGTATCTCACCGGTGAATGCCGCTGTGTCGCCGCTGACATCATAGATGTAAAAGCTCCTCGAATGTCCGAAGTGCTGATTTACGACTATCCCGTCACTCGAAGCGACAGCTATCTTATATGTATCAGCCATGTGAAAATGTCTCCTTTGCTCCAAGCCGCTTCTGATATATCTGCTGTCCGAATTCGCTCCTTCCGGGTACTCCCACAGCGTCCGCACGGCAGTGCTGGCAGTGACGGAAAACGTCGATATACTTTGAAGCCTTCGTTCTCGCCGCATCGATCTCCGCACATACGGGAGCCTTTACGTCCTTCAGCTCATACTGCGGTATCAGCGGAATGATGTTGTAAATTTTCGCGCCTGCCTCCGAGAC
>ONNL01000002.1 GCA_900319195.1 uncultured Ruminococcus sp.
ATCTGAGTCCTCTGTGCTTTTCACAGCACTATCCGTAAGCTTTGATAGATCCTTGCTTATCGAACACCCGCATAAACTCACAGCTAAGACCGAGCCTACCAAAATACCGACAATTCTTTTCATTAGTATGACCTCAAATCAAATCAACTTTACTATATTATATCACTCACAGGCGATACGGTCAACAGAAATATCAGTTACAGATCAATTTCTTTTCACAGAAATTGATCTGTAGAAGGACAAAAATCAGCATTCGCCTATGTTTCGGCATAAATTCAGATTTTAATATTTGAGATAAAAATGGGACAAAATTGACAAAAAGGCTTTTTTCTCTTCTAAGACAAAAGTTATGCGAAATGCTCTCCAAAAAGGTATTGACAAATATTATAATATGAGGTAAAATATAATATGTGTATTTATATTTTGAATACTCGGCTTTCTAAACTACTATATAAAGGCGGTATACTAAATGGGTTTATTTAAAGGAATTTTCGGTGCTAATGCTTACAGCAACAGAGAGCTGAAACGCATTGAGCCTATAAAGAATAAAGTCCTCGCTCTCGATGAGGAGTTCCAGAAGCTCTCGGACGCTGAGCTCAAGGCTAAAACTCCCGAATTCAAGGACAGGCTCGAAAAGGGAGAGACTCTCGACGATGTTCTCCCCGAGGCTCTTGCAGCTGTAAGAGAAGCGGCTTGGCGTGTCCTCGAAAAGAAGCCCTTCCCCGTTCAGATAATCGGTGCTATCGTTCTTCATCAGGGACGTATCGCTGAGATGAAAACAGGTGAAGGTAAAACTCTCGTTGCGTGCGTTGCTTCATACCTCAATGCCCTCGACGGCAAAGGTGTTCACGTTGTCACAGTTAACGACTACCTCGCTAAGACTCAGTCCGAGGAAATGGGAAAGGTTCTCCGCTGGCTCGGACTTACCGTCGGATGTATCCTCCACGGTCTCAACAACGACCAGAGACGTGCCGCTTACAACTGCGATGTGACCTATGCTACAAACAACGAGCTCGGCTTCGATTACCTCCGTGACAACATGGTAACTCACAAGGAGGAGCGCGTTCAGCGCGACCCTAACTTCGCTATCGTCGATGAGGTCGATTCTATCCTAATTGATGAGGCTCGTACTCCTCTTATCATTTCCGGACGCGGCGACAAGTCCACAGACCTCTATGTTATCGCAGACCGCTTCGCTAAGACACTCGTTCCCACCACCGTCGTTGAAATGGACGACAAGGAGGATCAGGACGCCCTCAACGATACGGCTGACTACATCATTGACGAAAAGGCTAAGACAGCTACCATCACTCAGCGCGGTGTAAAGAAGGCTGAACAGGCATTCAACGTCGATAACCTCATGGATCCCGAAAATATGACTCTCCTTCACCACATCAATCAGGCTCTCAAGGCTAACGGTGTTATGAAGAACGATATAGACTACGTTGTAAAGGACGGCGAAATAATCATTGTTGATGAGTTCACAGGCCGTCTCATGCTCGGTCGTCGATTCAACGACGGTCTCCACCAGGCTATCGAGGCTAAGGAGGGCGTTAAGATAAAGAGCGAGTCTAAGACTCTTGCGACTATCACCTTCCAGAACTTCTTTCGTCTCTACAATAAACTCTCGGGTATGACAGGTACAGCTATGACCGAGGAGGACGAATTCAAGGAGATATACAAGCTCGACGTTATCTCGATACCTACCAACAAGCCCGTTATCCGTATCGACCACAACGACCTTGTATACAGCACAGAAAAGGGCAAGTATGCGGCTATTATCAACAAGATAATCGAGTGCCACGAAAAAGGACAGCCTATCCTCGTCGGTACAGTATCTATCGAGAAATCCGAGCTTCTCTCGGCAATGCTCAAGAGAAAGGGCATCAAGCACAATGTCCTCAATGCTAAACAGCACGCTAAGGAAGCTGAGATAGTTGCACAGGCTGGTAAATACGGTGCAGTTACCATCGCTACCAACATGGCAGGACGTGGTACCGATATCATGCTCGGCGGTAATGCTGAATTTCTGGCAAAGGCTGAGATGAGAAAGCGCGAGATCCCCGAGGATGTCATCACTGAGGCAATAGGCTTCGCAGATACCGATGATCAGGAGATACTCGAAGCAAGAAAGCTCTACCGTGAGCTCTATGACAGGTTCAATGCAGAGGTCAAGGAAAAGGCTGTTGCTGTTAAGGACGCCGGCGGACTTTACATACTCGGTACAGAGAGACACGAGTCACGCCGTATTGATAATCAGCTCCGCGGACGTTCGGGTCGTCAGGGCGATCAGGGCGAAAGCTGCTTCTTCCTCTCCGTAGAGGACGACCTCATGCGTATCTTCGCAGGCGATAAGCTCGAATCGGTCATGAGGACACTTAATGTCGAGGAGGATATGCCTATCGAGAGCAAGCTCCTCACAAGGATAATCGAGTCTTCGCAAAAGAAGGTCGAGGGACAGAACTTCAGCATAAGAAAGAACGTCCTCAACTACGACGACGTTATGAATACTCAGCGTGAGATAATCTACAAGCAGCGTTCACAGGTCCTCAACGGCGAGGATCTCCACGAGAGCATCTTCAAGATGATGGAGGAGCTTATCAACTCTACTGTTGACCGCTATCTCGTTGACGAGGACAACAAGGAAGACTGGAATCTTGCCGGTCTCCGCGAATACTTCAACGGCTGGCTCATCAACGAGGAGGAGGATCTCAACTTCACCGAAGAAGAACTCAATGATGTCTCCAAGGAGGATATCGCTAATGCCCTCAACGAAAAGGCAGGCGAGATCTATCAGGCTAAGGAAGAAGAGTACGGCTCCGACGTTATGCGCGAGCTTGAGCGCGTAATTCTCCTGAAGGTCGTTGATACAAAGTGGATGGCTCACATCGACGATATGGAGGAGCTCAAGAGAGGTATCGGTCTCCGCTCATACGGTCAGAAGAACCCTGTTGTTGAATACCGTTATGAAGGCTTCGAAATGTTCGACGCTATGGTAGAGTCTATCCGCGAGGATACTATCCGTATGCTGCTCACAGTTAAGCTTCGCAAGAAGGAAGCTCCCGAGCGTGAACAGGTAGCAAAGCCCGACGCTCCTAACGCCGGCGCTGGCGACGGAAGCTTCTCTGAGACCGTTACCGCAAAAAAGATAGGCGACAACGATCCCTGTCCCTGCGGAAGCGGCAAGAAGTACAAGAAGTGCTGCAAGTACAAGGACAAGAAGTAAATAAAAAATGCAGGGCGGACAAATCTCCGCCCTGTTGGTTTAATCGGAGGCATTGAAGCTATGAGCGTATACAGCGCTTTCGCCCGTTATTATGACGAGCTCACGGCGAATATAGACTACAAAAAACGCGCGGAGTATTTCCACACGATAATCAGTAAATTCAAGACCACAAAAGAGAATATCCTGCTCGACCTCGCCTGCGGAACGGGCAGTCTCTCCGAGCAGTTTTCAAGGCTCGGGTACGACGTTGTCGGTATCGATAATTCCGACGAAATGCTCAGCAGCGCTATCAACAAGAAGTTTGAGAGCGGTCTGCCGATACAGTATCTCTGTCAGGATATGCGGAAAATAGATATGTTCGGGACGATTGATGTCACCGTCTGCGCTCTCGACAGCATCAACCACCTCGCTCACCTTTCGGACGTTGCTGAGACATTTGCAGGTGTTTCGTTTTTCTCCGAGCAGGGCGGTCTGTTCATCTTCGACGTGAATACTCCCTATAAGCACCGCAGTGTCCTCGCAAATAACACCTTCACTTACGAGACGGACAACGTCTACTGCGTCTGGGAGAACACTCTCGACGCGAAAACTGACGAGGTCGGAATGAATCTTCAATTCTTCGAGCGCCGCTCGGACGGTCTGTATTCCCGAAGCAGCGAGCATTTCTCCGAGAAGGCATACAGCGAGGAGGACATCGAGAGACTGCTCTCCGAAAACGGCTTTGAGCTCCTTGCAAAGTACGGCGACGATACGTTCCTCCCTCCCACAGAAACATCTCAGCGAATCGTCTACGCCGCAAGAGTAGTACGCAGCGGACAGAAGCTTTAATGTGAGGCTTATCGGGGGAAAACCTTTTGAGACAAAGGGTTCTCCTCTGTACCCCTTTCCTGAAACTTTAGTTTGAAATTTTGTCCCCATACAGCATCACCTTAGTTACAAAAAAGAGTTAGTCTTTACTGGTGCTGTATGGGGACAAAATTTTAAGCAAAGCCTTCAACAAAGAAATCTGAGAAAGGCTCCTTGCTCAGAGAGTCAGCCACAAAAAATACACACAAAAGATTATATACAGACACGCTGATAATCAAAATCGGGGAAGGCTCAACTCAGAGGCTTCCCCGATAAATATTAATTGCTGCTTACTACAATTTCCTGTGCGAATATGTCGTTGAGAACACTGATAAGCTCATCTGAATGGAATTCCACATGATCTGAATAGTCAGCCATATATACATTACCGTTATTATAGCAGTTAATCATCGCTGTTTTACCACTGCCTGCCTTGCCGAAATATATAGTGTACTGCGGATCCTCACTCATGTCATACTTTGTAAGGTCATACTCCCCGTCGTAATTCAGAACATAGTCCTTTACAGCATCGGAGATCTGCTTCTGCATTTCGGATGTTATCGGCTCGGCTGCATTAAAGTCCGCAGTAGCAACGAATGACGCACCATAGATGCTCTCGAGGTAATCAGTGTACGCTTCATCTTTTGCAACATAGACCTTGTCCCCCGCTATAACAATATTTTTTATCTCTATATCATCCGTCGGCTTTATTACATCGTTCTCCTTCGGCTGTACTGTCGGCTCAGAATTTACAGAAGCAGTGTCTGATACGGGTTCAGTGGCAGCAACTTTATCAGCTAATATCGGGGCATATATTGCACTATTCAGCCTGCTCATAAGCTCGTCGTAACGAATTTCATAGCATATTGCTTCGACTGTTGCGGTGTTATACAGCATAAGCATTCCGTCACCGTAAATATGAATCTGGTCGTAAGAGTCCTGCGAATCATTTCTAAAGCTGAAATGCTCGACATCTATCGGACACATACCGCCAAGTGACACTCTGTCGCAGAATTCCTGATAATGAGGCCTTTCATTTGATACATCATCTGTACTGTCAGCAGACACCATATAGTTAAATTCCTGAGCTAAAAGTCCCTGCTGTGCAAAAGCTTCCTTTACCGCTGAGATCTGTTCGTTCGAGAGCGTAACGGAATCAAATTTTACGGTGTCGGCTGCAAAGAAATCGCTGAACCACACGGGGAGACTGTCTCTGTCCACAGCTCTCTTTATAATTCCCATAAGCTCGGTAAAATCAGCGCTGTCGGCGAATATATAATGAGCCTCATTTACAGCCTTGTCCGAATCAGCAGTTTCGTACCTATAATACTGCATAATTATGGTATCGCTCGAACCGTCGGAGACGAATTTCAGAACCTCACTGCCGACAGCGCTCTCACGTCTGAATGTCAGCAGGGTTTCTGTGAAGGCTTCTACATTGTATGACCTGCCGTTCCAGTCAGTACCGATAGGCTCAAGCTTCGCGGTTTTACAGATGTAAGAGGACACCTCAGTTCTTGAAGCTCCACCAAGAGTAAAGCCGTCTATGCCGTCGGCGGAAAGCGTACATAGGAACTCACCCGAGAGCATATCCGCAAACGGATAATCCTCTGCATTCTGAGCTATCTGCTCGGTGTCGGACACTGCCGGAGGCTGTGCGGAAATGCCATGCTTCAGATTATATACGGCAAGTCCGCCGCCGCTGAATACCAGTGCAGCTATCGCTGCCGCCGCAAGTCCCTTTTTCCACGGCTGAGGTCTGTAACGCTCGACCGTATCGACCTTATCTGTAAACTCGCCTGTTGTCTGCGGCGCATTCTTCATCTTCGCCTCACAATTTGCGATAACGCGCTCCCTCATATCATCGGGCATTTTTATCTTATCTACCGAGTGTTTTATTTTCCACATATTCATAATTCACAAACTCCTTTCGGTATTTTTCTTCGAGCAGCGCTCTCCCCTTTGAAAGCCTCATCTTCACAGCCGAAGCCGTCCGCCCTATCATCTGTGCTATCTCGTCCACCTTGTATCCCTCGATATAGTGAAGCGTGAGCACGAGTCTGAATTTCTCGGGGAGCTCGGTCAACAGCTCGATAAGTCGGGTGCTCTCCTCGTCTGCGTCTATGCTGTTCAGTGTCTCGTCATCAATGGTATGAAATTTGATACGGAATCTCAGCATATCGCGGCATTTATTCGTGGCAACTCTTATCAGCCATGCCTTTTCATGCTCGTCGCTCTCAAACTGCGGAACCTTCATAAAAAGCTTCATGAAGACCGATTGCACCGCGTCCTCAGCGTCAGCGCTGTTTTTCAGCATCACAAGACATATCCTGTACAGCATATCGCCGTACTTTTCAACGGACTGTCGTATCCTGTCCGAATCATTCATTCTCATCAACTCCTTTCACTGATAATACGACGGAGAATACCGAAAGGTCAATTTTTTTCAAAAAAAATACCCGACAAAAAAAGTCGGGCATTTTACTGTTATCAATAGTTTTCAGCGTTTACCTCAAAATAGGACTGAGGGTGTGAGCATACGGGGCAGATATCGGGTGCTGATGTACCTACAACGATATGTCCGCAGTTTCTGCACTCCCAGACCTTGACCTCGCTCTTCTTGAATACCTCCTGCATCTCAACATTCTTGAGAAGTGCACGATAACGCTCCTCATGGTGCTTTTCAATCGCAGCTACTCCGCGGAATTTCTCAGCAAGCTCCTTGAAGCCCTCTGCCTCGGCAGTCTTTGCAAAATCCTCGTACATATCAGTCCACTCGTAGTTTTCACCGTCGGCAGCTGCCTTGAGATTCTGGGCTGTATCACCGATGCCTCCAAGCTCCTTGAACCACATTTTAGCGTGCTCCTTCTCGTTATCGGCTGTTTTGAGGAAGAGTGCCGCTATCTGCTCAAAGCCTTCCTTCTTAGCCTTTGAAGCAAAATATGTATATTTGTTTCTCGCCTGAGACTCACCTGCAAATGCTGCCTGTAGATTCTTTTCAGTCTGAGTTCCTGCATATTTGTTTTCGCTGATACGCTCGAGCTTATCGCCCTTTGCCTTGCACTTAGGACAGACAGCCTCCTCGCCGTCCTTTACCTCGAATACAAGTCCGCATACCTTACATTTGTACTGTGCCATGATAATAACTCCTTCCGTTAGAAAAGTGGAATAAAAATATTGTACTATAAGTATAACACAAAACGGCTCCGATTTCAAGAGATGAGTCTTGATCGGAAGTCGAAATAGTGCACAATATTCAATGTGATCGTTTAGTAATATTACATAATGTCCTTTTCAAGTCGGCTGAACATCGCAAGTATTTCGTCACGGGAAGCAAGTCCGCTTGAAAATGCCGTGGAGCTGCCTGCCGCTGTACCGAGCATCAGCGCCCTGCCGTTATCGCCGTACAGCTCAAGTCCTGCAAGGTAGCCTGCAAGCATGGAGTCTCCCGCTCCCACGGAATTTACAGCCTTGCCGTGCGGAGCGCCGCTCTCGAAGCGTTTACCATCAGCGGCCAGAAGCACCGCTCCCTCAGAGGCAAGCGAGACAAGCACATTCTGCGCTCCCATTTTCTGAAGCTCCAGTGCTCCTGCAAATGCCTCCGCGCGTGTTGAGATGCTGCGCCCGAGTATCTCCCCAAGCTCGATATTATTCGGCTTTATGAGGAACGGGTGAAGCTTTATGAGCTCGACGAGTGCACTCCCCGATGTGTCGGCAGCTATACGGACTCCTATGCCGCTGAGCCTTTTCATTATATCAGCGTAGATACTGTCGGGAACAGACGCAGGAATGCTGCCTGCAAGTATTAGCGTATCGCCGCTTTCAAGTCTGCCGCAAAGCCCGTCAACAAACTCGGACAAAACCTCTGTCGGAATCTCGGGACCCTTTCCGTTTATCTCCGTTTCATCGGAGCTGCTGTGGAGCTTAAAATTGATACGTGTAAGCTGTCCCTCTACCTCGGTCATCTCATGCGGACAGTGCTCCCCTTCAAGCAGGTCAAGGAACATCTTCCCCGTCACTCCACCGATAAACCCGAGAGCAACAGTGGGTACTCCGAGCCTGCTGAGAATAACAGACATATTTATGCCCTTTCCGCCTGCCGTGAGTGCCTGTGTATCAGCACGATTGACCGCGCCCGTCCTGTACTCTCCCACTGACATCGCACAGTCGATAGCAGGGTTGAGCGTTACCGTATATATCATTTTTTCTCCTTCTTATGAGCTTTCATGAGCCGTTTGAGTATATTCGTCTTTTTCTTCTTTTCGGTGGTTTTTTCAGCAAAGTCCTCCGCTATTCCTAGCTTTTTCTCACGCGCCTCGAGCAGCTCAAAGCCGAGCTTATAGACCGTCGCAGCAAGCGGCACTCCTACAACCATGCCCATGATACCGCCGATACCGCCGCCGACTGTTACGGCAGCCAGCACCCATATTCCAGGGAGTCCGACAGATGAACCGACTACCTTCGGATAGATGAGATTACCCTCTATCTGCTGGAGTATCAAGAGGAATACCAAAAATACTATCGCCTTTCTGGGACTGTCCGTGAAAATTATAACTGCACTGAGACCAGCACCGATAAATGCTCCGACAATGGGGATAAGTGCGGTAACTCCGACAAGTGTGCCTGTCATTGCCGAATACGGCAGCTTTAACAGGGACGAGCCTATAAAGGTCAGTGTACCGAGGATTATAGCCTCTGTGAACTGTCCTATGAAGAAATTCGTGAACGTCTTATGCGCTACGTCAAAGAAGTGGTTCACAGGTCTGTTTATCCTGTCGCTGAACATGACATTCTGTATCCTGTTTATGTCGTGCAGGAGCTTATCCTTGCGGAGAAGCAGATATATCGAGAAAATCAGCGCTATCACTATGTCAGTGACAGTTGATGTCACAGATTGGACAATATTTATCGCTGAATCAAACAGCTCGACAGCTTTATCCGTCACCTTGTCAACTATCGACGACTTATCAAGCTCTATGCTGCTTATCTGCTTTTGCAGCTCGGGATATTCCTTGAGCTTGTCAACTGCCATGTCCTTGAGCTTTACAGCCTCGTCCGTTATCTGCGGTGTAAGGCTGTATATCAACTTGAAGGTATTTTCCATCTCGGGAATTATTATGTTGAGTATTACTGCAATGACCGCTATCGTTACCGCAAATGAGAGCAGCAGGCAGACAGGTCTGCGCGTTACTGTGACTATCTTGTCCTCGCGCTTCGGAAAATACTTGTTCTCAAAAAAGCGCATGATAATATTGAAGATGTACGCTATGATACAGCCGAGCAGCATGGGACTAAGTGCGTCGAGAAAGACAGATACCGTCCCCGTGAACTTATTGAAATTCTGCACAACTATACATACTGTCGCAAGCAGCACCGCTGCCACAGCATATCTTCGGAGTTCCTTCTTATCCATAAAAACGCCCTGCGGCGATCACCTCTGTTCAAATAATTGTTACCATATCAGTATACCACATCTTACCAGGATTTGCAAGTGCACAGCAAAAGATTCAGCGTGAGTACACAAAAAGTCCCTGTCTCGCGGTGAAATAGGGACACTTTTTTCATACTGAGAACAGCTTTTTTTCTCATCAAACACAAATCGAATATATCGAGCCTGCCGTTGTCATCAAGGTCGGCAGCCTTCCGGTTTGAGGGCTGTGTTCTGTCATCAGCAAGCCACTTTTGCAGCGATACGGCGTCGGCAATATCGGCAGAGCCGTCGAAATTCACATCTCCGCTAACATAGTCGAGCGGGACAAATTCAAGTTCCCACTCCATTGCATAGCGCTCGGCTTCCGAGGCTGCATATCCCTTGATAACGCTGCCGCTTTCAGCGGAATATTTACTCCCGTAAGCAGCATGGCAGCCGACATGAGATGTATCATCAATTTTTTCATAGACGTGCCCCCCTTTGAAATACTGTTGTTAAGTACATTATATCACGTTTTGTACCAAAAGCCAACCATAAAGCAAAGAAGCTTATCAAATATGCCGAATAAAAAATCGCTGCACCTCGGTTTCCCGAAGTACAGCGGTAATACTGTCAGATATTATTCCTCACAGCTGTGAATGACCTTTACGGGACAAGCCTTCATGCACTCGCCGCAGCCTGTACACAGGTCGTAATTGATAGAGGCATGGAAATTCTCGACCTTTATCGCACCCGAAGGACACTTCTTCTCGCAGATCTTACAGCCGATACAGCCGTTTGAACAGTTCATCTTTGTGACCTTGCCGTTATCCGCAGAGGAGCACAGCACATCAACGCGCTTCTTGCGCGGCTTTATCGAGATTATCTGCGACGGACAGACACTTGCACACTCGCCGCAGGCTCCGCACTTGGACGGGTCAACTCTTGCGACACCGTCAACAATGCTGATAGCGTCCCTCTCGCAGACAGCCGCACAGTCCCCGAGACCGATACAGCCGTACTTGCATAAGCCGTCGCCGCCGTAGAATCGCTTGACAGCCTTGCAGGACTGCACACCGTCGAAGTCAAACGACTTCTTTGCGGCATTGCAGTTGCCGTTGCAGTGCACAACAGCGGTCATAGGTTCGACAGACTGCGCCTCTGTTCCGAGTATCTGAGCGATTTTTGCAGCAGCGTCCGAGCCGCCCGGTCTGCACAGGTTTGTCGGAGCGCCCTTATTTACTATCGCGTCAGCATAGTCCGCACAGCCTGCATATCCGCACGAGCCGCAGTTTGCCTGCGGAAGAACTCCGCTTATCTTGTCAACTCTCTCATCGACCTCAACGTAAAAAAGCTTCGCGGCAACAGTCAGCAGAACACCGGCAAGTATTCCGCAGCCGCCGAGTATTATAACAGGAATAAGATATGTCATTGCCGCACCTCCTCAGTTGAAAAGTCCCGAGAAGCCCATGAAGCTTACCGATACAATGGAAGCCGCGATGAGCGTTGCAGGGACACCCTTGAAGGTCTCGGGGATATCGGCATATTCAAGCTTTCTGCGGACACCCGAGAATATTATGAGTGCAAGCATGAAGCCGAGTCCGCCGCCGAGAGCGTTGAATATCGACTGAATGAATGTGAAGTCATTATCAATGTTGAGCACCGTAACTCCGAGCACTGCACAGTTTGTCGTGATGAGCGGCAGATAGACTCCGAGCGACTTATAAAGCGACGGTATCGTCTTTTTCAGCACCGTCTCAACTATCTGAACAAACAGCGCGATGACGAGTATGAAAACCACTGTTTTGAGGTATTCGAGCTCGTTCGGGACAAGTATGCCGTGATATATCGGATATGTTACTATCGTTGCACATATCATTACAAATGTAACGGCTATGCCCATTCCCGTTGCGCTGTCGAGCTTTTTGGAAACTCCCAGAAACGGACAGATACCCATGAACTTTGAGAGTACAAAGTTGTTGGTGAGCATTGCCGCGAGTACGATGACCATTATCTCCTTCATGCTCTCTCACCTGCCCTTCCGCATTCCTTTGCATGAGGACACTCGGCACAGGAAATTTCCTGCGGAGGCTTGCGGTTTCTGAGCTTGTTGATAACAGCTATTATAACGCCGAGCGTGAAGAATCCGCCCGCGGGCATTATAAATATGAGCATGGGATTGCTGTGGAGAGCAGGGATATTCATGCCCATCCACTGTCCCGAGCCGATTATCTCACGGACTGAGCCCATGAGGAAAAGTGCAAACGTGAAGCCGAGTCCCATGCCGATACCGTCCATAGCTGAGGCGACTACTCCGTTCTTGCTCGCAAACATCTCGGCACGTCCAAAGATTATGCAGTTTACGGTTATGAGCGTGAGGTAGATGCCGAGCGCATCATAGAGGTCGGGCACGAAGCCTTCAAGCAGGAAGCCTATCAGCGTAACAAAGCTTGCTATTATTACAATGAACGAGGGGATCCTGACCTTGTCGGGAATGACCTTCCTGAGAGCCGATATCACAACATTTGAGCCAACAAGTACAAATGTCGTTGCAAGTCCCATGCCTATGCCGTTTTTCGCCTGTGTCGTGACAGCAAGCGTGGGACACATTCCGAGGAGCATAACAAATGTCGGGTTTTCCTTCAGCAGTCCCTTTGTAAGCTCACCGAGCAGTGATGTCTTTTTATCAGCCATTCAGTATCGCCTCCTTGTTATCGTTATATACCTTCAATGCGGTGTTTACCGCGTCCTTCATTCCGTTTGACGAGAATGTCGCACCGCTTATCGCGTCAACAGTATCGGTCGGCTCGGATAAGCCTATAAACTGCTTGCGGAAATCTCCGCGGTCTCTGACATTCGAGCCCAAGCCGGGAGTCTCACCGAGCGATACGAACTCAATTCCCGAAACTTTTCCGTTTCCATCAATGCCGACGAGGATATTGATCCCTTCCTTTGCATATCCGTCAGCAATGACCTGAACCGCTGTTCTGCCGTCGTCTGTGACCGCGATAGCTTCGACCTTGTCGCTGCCGAAGGTAGTATTGAGCAGTGTGCTGTCAACGTCTCCGAAGAGTTGCTGAACGCTCTTGTTGAAGTTCTTTTCCTTCTGCTCGGATATCCTGTCCTTAGTCAGCTCATAGGCAAATACGAGCAGTACCGCTGCTGCCATACATATAATAGTAAGAACAAGAGTGGGCTTTATTTTTTCCTTCATTTGTTCTCAGCCTCCTTTGCTCCGAGCACCTTGTTCCTTGTGAGCTGCTCGATATACGGTGTGAGGACATTCATGAGCAGTATCGAGAACGAAACTCCCTCGGGATATGAACCAAAATGGCGGATAACAAATGTGATGATACCGCAGCCGAGTCCGAATACTATCTTGCCCTTTGTCGAAATGGGTGTTGTGGCATAGTCGGTAGCCATGAAGAATGCTCCGAGGAAAACTCCGCCTGCAAGTATCTGATAGAGCGGATCCTCGCCTGCTATGAATGACAGGAGCGCAAGGATGCCGATAAACGAAACGGGAGCTGCAAGTGAGATAGTCTTTGTAAATGCGAGGTAAAGACCGCCTGCAAGGAGTGCAAGCGCACAGGTCTCACCGAGACAGCCGCCTGTCTTTCCGAGGAAGAGGTCCATGTAGGACGGCAGGTCATCGGTAAGCTTGAGCGGAGTAGCACTTGATACCGCGTCTACTACACTGCCGTCGCGGTAAGCAAAGGGCTCGACCCAGTTCGTCATTGCCGACGGGAAAGATACCATGAGCACGATTCGCGCTGTTATCGCAGGGTTGGCAAAGTTCTGTCCGAGTCCGCCGAAGAGCTGCTTTACAACTACGATAGCAACAAATGCTCCAATTACAGCCATCCAGTAAGGAAGCGTCACTGGCAGATTGAGCGAGAGAATAAGTCCCGTTACGACTGCCGAGAGGTCTCCGACGGTGTTGGTGCGCTTCATGAGCCTGCGGCAGAGATACTCGAAAACCACACAGCTTATAATCGTGACAGCCGTGAGACTGAGCGACCTCAGTCCGAAGAAATATGTACCTGCTGCAAGCGCAGGTATGAGCGCTATAATGACATTCAGCATTATATGCGAGGTCTTGATACAGTTTTCGTCGTGCGGAGAGGGTGATACAATAAGTCTGTTCATTTTGTTCAGCCTCCTTAATTTCGCGGAATAAGAACCTTTGCAAGCTGATTTGTCTCCGCAAGCTTTCGGTTTGCGGGACAGATATAGGTACAGCTTCCGCAGTTCATGCAGAGCGTGACCTTCAGCTTTTTAAGCTCGTCAATATCTTTTATCTTGTATGCTCGGTCTATCTCGGCAGGCATGAGCCCTATCGGACAGACTCTCACACAGCGTCCGCAGCGTATGCAGGCGCTTGTCTTGCGCTCGTCATAGCTCTTAACGGCAAGCAGCGCATTAGAGGTCTTTACGACCGGCATATCAATATCCGGGATAGACATTCCCATCATTGGACCGCCGCCGATGACCTTTTTCACAGAGTCGAAGTCAGTCTTGCAGTATTCAAGCAGCTCACGGAAGGAGGTGCCGATAACTGTGCGGATATTTTTAGGCTCTCCGACAGCATTGCCGTCAACGGTAAGTCTCCTCGTCACAAGCGGCATACCTGTCTGGAAATAGCGGTACAGGAAGCCTACTGTCGAGACATTCATAACGATAACGCCCTCGTCGGCAGGGAGCTCGCCTTCCTTTACTATGCGTCCAGTTGTGTTGTAGATAATGACCTTTTCAGCACCCTGCGGATAACTTGAGGGGAGCGTCACTACCTCCACGGAGCTGTCACTCTCGGTGAGCTTTGTGAAGTTTTTGATAGCCTCGGGCTTGTTCTTTTCAATGCCGAGCTTCACCTGCGAGATACCGAGCTTACTGCGGATAAGCTCGATTCCTCCGATAACATCATCGGGACATTCTATCATCTCGCGGTAATCCGCTGTGATATACGGCTCGCATTCCGCGGCATTTATAATGAGGGTATCGACCTTCTGCTTCGGGTTGAGCTTGATATGCGTCGGGAAGCCTGCGCCTCCGAGACCGCACGAGCCGCTCTCACGGACTGCCTTAATGAAGCTCTCCTTGTCCTCGGCAACGGGTACCTTTACCTCGTCCGAGACTGTCTGCAAACCGTCAGTCTCAATCTCAACCTCCTTGCAGGTCTTGCCCATTGCGTTGGTGTAGTCGGTGAGGGCCGTTACCTTTCCCGATACTCCCGAGTGGACAGGTACTGAGAATCCCGCCTCGGTATCGCCTATCTTCTGTCCGACCTTAACCTCGTCCCCGACCTTTACAAGCGGTTCACAGGGAGCTCCCATGTTCATCAGCATGGGTATCCTTACCTTTTTCGGAAGCGGAAATTCAACGGTAACACTGTTTTCCGTATTCTTACGGTGGTTTAGCTTTAAGCCGCCAAGCTTTTTCATAGCCTGCTCCTTCCATACTATTATTATATATTATAATATATTCATTTTCCTGCTAAATTGCAACACATCTTAAATTATACCATAATCAGCGATATATTGCAAGATAATGTTTTTATGATATGTTATTAATCACTAACAATATTTATAAAAAATACCCGACAGGCTGTGTCACCTGTCGGGTAGTATCGTCATATCCGCTGTTACTGCTTTACAGCATACAGATTGGTCTCCCATGCGGGAATATAGAGCTGATGTCTGATATACAGCTTATACGCGGGATTGAGGCTCTTTATCAGAAGCGGGAGCTCGAAGATGTCCTCGTTCCTGTGATAGAGCGATATCATCAGCTTCGGTGCATAATGTGCTATGGTAAGCGCACTGCCCCATATAGCCTCGCGCTCAAAGCCTTCGACGTCCATTTTGATAATGGTAGCCGCCTTGCCGCTGAGTACGCTGTCAACCGAGCGAGCATCTATCATGTTATCGGAGTCAGCCGAAATTGCCGACTGTCTGCCTGCCTTTGCACTAAACGGCAGCTGAGTGTCCATGCACCATGCCGCAGCATTATATGCGTAGATGTGATTCATGCCGCTTATGAACTTGGCAAGCTTCTTGAAATTCTTTCTGTCAGGCTCAAAGGCATATACCGAGGAATAGCGTCCGTGAGTAAACTCCATGAGCTCCTTTATAGTATCGCCGTTATATGCGCCGAGGTCGATATAGGTCTCATTTGAAACGGGGCGGATTATCTTCTTGTATATCTCTTCCTTTGAAGTCGTAACTGCCGAGAGGTACTCGATCTTTCCGCTTATCTTGAAGTTTATGATATTCGCATAGACCTTGCGTGAATAGTCGTCAGCAAGGCTGTCATATACCTGTTGTATCTTATCGGCATTCTCAACGCAGAATTCATATGTGAAAAGTCCGCTGCCCACAACGGGAACATCGGGCACATAGAGCATATGCCTTGAAGCTATGTCCTGAATTTTATCGACTATCTCCTGATATCCTGCGGCAAATGCGAGGACAACAACAAAGTCCTCGACCATTTCCTCTATTTCAGAAAGCTTGTGGACACGGTAGCCCTCGAATGAATGTCCCCTTACAAAATCATCACTTGCAAAAATGCCCGAAAGAGTTATCCCCTCTTTTCTGAATACAGACATTATTTTAAGCGCACCGTCACCCATTCCGTAAATAAAGATAGGTCTTTTTTCCGCTTTCAGTCTTTCCCAGCAGGACTGCTTTTCTATAATGAAAGGGAGCATCATATCACCTCATCAAGTGTAATTATCATCTATGCCGTCGCCGTCATAATCGTGGAAATCCCCGTCATGACCGCCGTGGAGATTGATGAGGTCGCGTCCTCTGATACCGTACTTATCACGCATGATATTGAGGTACTTATCGAGCAGGTCAGAAACCTGACGGACGTGCTTTATGCTGTGAACCTCCTTTGAGGGAGTATCAGCGTCCCTGCTGTAAATAATTATTGTTCCGCAGCCGAAAAGCCTCTGTCCGAAGGGGAACCTCATCTTCTTATCGGTTATCTTGTAAAGGTCTATCTCGTCCTCATCAACGCTGAGGAAGCCTGTTCTCGTTATGAACTTAGTCTCTGTAAGAAAGTATCTTGTAAATGAAAGCGGCAGACCGAAGAGTGTTCTCTTTTTATCTGTCCAAACATAATTTATATCACTTTTTTTCATTATTCCGATCCTCCATATCATATTATTCAATACTGATATTACTATTTTACCACATAAATCATCATTCGTCAACATTATTTGAGAAAATTTAACCGAACTTTGATACAGTCTCGTTATCGGCGGAATATTTTTCAAAAA
>ONNL01000034.1 GCA_900319195.1 uncultured Ruminococcus sp.
GCCATCCAAGCTGCCCTCTATATTCAGGTAAAGCGGCTCAAGTGACTCATCGTATACGGAGAATTCAGTTCCGTTATTCTTTCTGACGATACAGTAATTCCTGCCGCTTTCGCCGTCATATACAAAGTAGCTGTAGGAGTCCGAAGGGATATACATTTTATAGTTCCCCGAATAATCTCTTACTGTACTGTTCTGTATGAGATATTCACCCAGCTTCTCTGTGCCTTCGGTGTATTTACTGATCTCAAGCCTGTTGTTTATAAAGTATTCTTCCGTGTACTCCTTTGTGTACCCGTAACCGTCATCAACAGTTATATTGAATGAGAGGTTATAGCTGTTATATGAGGAAGAACCTGATGTCTTAATATCTGTTATATCATATCCCGGATATTTTGATGTAAGGGTAATTGAATTTGAGAGCGTACCGTCTTCATTTTTTATTGTGAATGTCCTGCTGCCGTCTGAATAAGCATAGACATATTGGGTGTCATATCCTCGGGCAAGAGAAAAGGAAGCGATATAGTCCGGGTCAAAGTCTGAGGGGAGAACACGGAAGCTGTAACTGTCAAAGCTGTATGTGTATTCAGTGCCGTCTATCTTTACCTTATAGATATTGTCCCGTTTTGTGCTGACAGGCTCGATACTGTCGCATTCAAATGAGGTCTTGTAGCTTATATTGTATACTGTCTTTTTTGACTTGCCTTTCAGAGAAAAGAGGTAATGATTTCCGAAGATAAGGCTGTAATCTGTGATACCGCTGAGAAGAACGTTCCCCGAGCCGTCGTACAGCTCGAGAGCACCCGATTTTCCTGCAATATACTCACTGTATGACAGATAAGTATATTCCTCATAGGTGCCTGCCCGGTTAAGCTCTGCATCATAAACTGCTGCACCCGAGCCGTTTGTGATGAACACCGAATTATTGGTGAATTCCATGCTGTAGCCGCTGAGAACAGGTTCAAGCTCCGAGTTATAAAGCGTAGTTTTACCGCTGTCGTCCTTTAGTTTGATATAGAAGTGAGCATTGTCAGAGCTGTCCCTCAGGGTGACGCATTGGTCGAAGTAGTAATAGTTTGAGGAAGTGCGGTATATATCAGCAAGCTTTTTCCTGCCGTCTGCGGAATAGAAGTCCCAAGCATAGATGGTACTGCCGCTCTCGTCTGTCGTGGGATAGCCGCACGTAAATCCGAGGCAGTATTCTTCTGAGGTCTGCGTCTCCTCGTTCCATATGCTTTTCTTTGCAGCCATAATATTGCTGTAGCCCCGTATTACCTGCATATCGGTCGTGAGCAGATATTGCTCCGCACCATTTGATACGATATATGCGGTGTCCAAATCAAGCTTGCAGCTGCTGTGATCCCAGATATCAATATTGCTGATCGAGCCGTAGTGATCGGTAACAGGCTCTCCGTTGAGGTCAGTGAAATATGAACCTGCGTCCTCGGTGTGAACGAGAAAATTTTTTCCGTTTGCAGTGAGCTTGATAGAGTGAACATGAGGTATCGGCTTTACTGCAACAGTTCCGTCGCTTCTGAGAACACCGTAAGCATTGTATTCGGCAGAAAAGCCGAAGTACTCGTCGTCAATTCTGTATATGGAACGATATTGCTCGGAGATGACCTTCCCCGTGCGGTCTATCAGAACATAATTGTCACCGACCTTGCCGATAAATACGGAGTCGCTCGGCGTAAGGACATATGAGTCATTCCGGAAATCAAATGAGAACTTAGCAGGTGTCGTATTTATGAAGCCGTTGTTTTTGTTGATATCTATAAGAGCCTCACCAAGAGTCACTTCACTTTTGCTTCCGTCTGTTCCGATGGTAATGAGCCGCTCGTTCAGAGAATCGAGGTATGTCGAGGAGCTCGGAGCCTCAATGAGTGAGTCTGCCCCATCGACTATCTTCTCCGCTGTGTATTCGGCAAATGCAGAAAATCCTGTTATATTCATTATCACAGCCGCGGCGGCTGAAAATGAAATAAGCTTGCGAATTATTCTTTTCATTATTAATATTCCTCCTCTTAATAATGTATAGCATCAGTATACCACAAATGCCTTTAAATTGCAAGCTGTGTAATATTTTGCGCGAATTATACACAACGGAAAAGCTCCTCACGCGGAGGAGCTTTCGTCTGTTCATCTGTTTATTGACCTGCTTGTGCAAGAGCGTATGCCTTTAGTATAAGTGCCGCATCTGAGGAGTCTATCGCTCCGTCGTTGTTGTAATCAGCAACAGTCCTCTGTGCGTCGGTAAGCTCGGGTTCCTTGCCCGACTGCTTGAGTGCATAAATTTTGAGCACCATTGCCGCATCTGAGGAGTCGATAAGGTCATCACCGTTCACGTCGCCCATTGCAGAGCTTCCGTCGTCCGAAATGATAAATGCCCTTACGGTATCGTCCCATGTTTTCATGTTGACAAGCTTACTGCCGTCGCTGAGAGTCTTTATCATATCGGTATAATTGCTTCCTGAGAGCGCCTCCTTGATATCGGGTCTTACATAGGTAAGGCTGTACTGATTTGCCGTGAAGTGAAGAATATCCTTGTATTCAAGCGGTATCAGCACCTTGTTGTCCGATGTGACTACACCCGTGTTCTTTCCGTCAGACACAACGTACAAGTCACCGCATTTCACTGCCGACTCATAGCCGTACTTCTCAGTAAAGCTGTTGAACCTGTCCCTGCCGTTGAAGTCCTTATATTTTACGCCAAATACATCATTGCCATATGTGTCGATATAGAACTGCTCATCATCATATGTCATTGAAAAATCAGCAGGTTCAAAGAGAAGCTTACCATTCTTATCAACTATTGATACTTTATTGCTTCCGAATTTTACATATGCCAGACCATTGATAAATTGCAGGTAGCTATAATTGCCGATCTTTCTTACATCCTCTTCAAATACCTTTGTTCCGTCGGCAAAGAGAAGATTCCAGCTGCTATATCCGTTGCTGACTATATAGAGTCCTGTATCAAGGAATTTTATCTTATATGTATCGTCTGTCTGCTTCTCGAACTCAAATGCCTTCATTGCCATATCATTTCCGTTTTTCTGAGCAAATCCTGCATCAAGAGCATCAATAGGCAGTCTGCAGTTGTATTGATATGATACATACTTGCCGTGATCATCAACGCAGGAGTTGTCATATCCGATGTTGTGCTCTGCTTCTGGGATAAGCACATCGCCGTCAATAGTTATGAAGCACCGGAGCATACCGCCGTCTGACCAGAGGTCGTCGCCTGTGCTTTCTGCACTGCGCTTCATTGCTACTGCTCTGCCGTCATAGAAGGTATCAACGTAGTCGTACTTGCCCTCCTGAGTATATACGACACTGTTTGAGAATACATCATAGCCTACGCTTGAGCTTTCTGCAAGAGTCTCGCCCCGGTAGTTGAAGGTGATAACTGTGCTGTACGAAGCGGCTGTTCCGCCGACAAAGCTGTATTCCTTATCCCATGATTTGAGCTGCTTGCCGCTTGCGTCGAGAAGGAGAGTCTCATTGTCGCGTGAAGCAACAATAACGTCCTTGTAAGGAGTATTCTTGTCCGGCTCTGAGCCGAACCCGACATTATACTTCTTTACCATTGAAACGCTGTCATAAACAGGCTCAAGGACTACGCCCTTATCTATGATGAACCAGCCGTACTTTCTTACTGTCTCGCCGTTTACTTCAACATTCTTGAAGTATGTTGAGCTCATACCTGCGGTGCGGTCATAGGAGGCTGACACAGAATTGAAGCTGACGCAGTCAAATGTGCCCTCAATATCTGTATTTACGGGAGCGAAGCTCTCGTCATAGACAGAGAACTTAGTGCTGTTCTCATCAGAGGTCACATAATAGTACTTTGACTTTCCGTCAGCACCCTTGACAACTATCGAGTCAATAGAAGCCTCATCGTCTTTAAGCACGTATTTGAGCTTGCCCGTAAGATCTGTTATCTCCCTGCCTTCAGCGATGACGTTATAGATCCTGTGAGCATCAGAAGAATCCGCAAGGTACACATTCAGGTCGTTGTCAACGAAGTAGCGTCTCTCCTCTGTTGAGCCGTCCTCATTATTCGCAACCGTGACCTTTACGTCGCAGTCGTCAGAGACCTTATAGCTCTGAATGTATGAATTCTCGTCTGCTGAATAAACCTTGCTTGACTTTGTGAAGGTGCTGTCATAAGCTGTTATGGTATTGTCTGCTTTTACGATATAGATGTTATCATCAAAATTATACTTATCCGCGTCTGATGAATATCCGTATTTTCCCATGCCGGAAAGTGTGCCTGCAATTTCGACACCTGTTGACTTTACTTCACCGAGCTTGTTCATATGAGAATCATAGACATAGGTATAGGAACCCGAATCAGTGAGGAACAGATGGTTTTTGGTATCATTTCTGAGATTAGTTCCATAGATGAGATGCTCATTTTCAAGGTTGTAGATATAGTCTATGCCGCCCTTATTAGCCTTTATGCAGCGGACATAACGAGTATCGGGCTCATGTGTATACTCATTTTCATACGTCTCGTAGTAGTAGGACTCAAACATATTGTCACAGTCCTCAAATACGAACCTGCCGTCAACATTGATAAAGTCATACGTGAATGTACCGTCGTCCTTTGCAAGCGCACAGATAAAGTCGTGATTTTCATTTACCCTGCTGATGCTGCTGTAAGATTTATCATTGATAGGCTTCAGGTCGGGATCTATGAGGGTATAGCCTTTTTGGGTTTCGATCGCGAAGTAATCCTGCTCAAGAGAAAAATCGGTCCTCACGCTTGTGGGACTGCCCATTGTGGTGATGCCTGCATCATATCTCTTTTTGTATTCTCCGCTCTCGTCCTTGAAATAGCCGTCTACATCAAGTGCAGACATATACACCTCGCCTGAGAGGTCGGTGAAATATGCTTCGTCATTCTTGTAAACGAGGAAGCCGTTTGCATTCGGCAGGAGATAAACTCCGGATATGTTGCTTTCGGGAGCAATGATAACAGAGCCGTCGGACGCTATTACACCATAGTTATATTTCCATTCGTAGTTCTCACTATCCCATTCGATATTGCAAACCTCATAGTAGTCACCGTTGATGTAGTATATCTCATCATAGGCTTCCGAGATGAGCTTGCCCTCCTTGTTCATCAGAGCCGCCTTATATGACGACTGATAATAGCCTGATACTGCAGCAATGAACACATCGCTCTCTGTCGTCAGTCTGTATGCAGGGTCAAAGTAATCGAATGAAAAGGGGGCAGCGGTAGGACTTATGTAGTTATACTCTCCCATTGTTGTTGAGGCATAGTTATAAATGCCTGCAATGCCCTCCTGGAGAGTTATCTCACTCTTTGTACCGTCGTTGCCGATAATAATAAGTGTACTGCCCTCCGTGAGCGACTCAGATGAGCCGTCCTCATTGTAGATGAATCCCGATGCGGTCTCAAGTACCGAACCGTAGTCGCCGCCGACCTGCTCTGCGATATAGGAAGCAGATGCTCCGAAAGCCGATATATTCATAACAGACGCGAGTGCTGTCGTGAACGCTATCAGTTTTTTCAGCGGTCTTTTCATGTCAACCAACTCCTTCTATATTTTATAGTGCCCTGCAGATACGCAAATCAAAGATTTGCTCTCTGCAATCGGCAAATAGCAAACTCCAAAAACTTTTGTCGTTTGCTATATATATAAGCAATGCCGAGATATGAGCGGCATTGAATATACGCTTTTTTCAGTGTATGCCGCATTCTTCGGGCATACACTCGGGCTTGTAATATCCCACCTCTGTATCCGGACAATTATCCCCTGCAAGTTCGCCGCTCTCCGTGCAGTAGTCCGCAGCTATTACCGTATCATCGGGCGTGAACTGCTTTTCGGTGCGCGGTATTTTTTCCATTACAGCCTTCCAAATAACGGTAGGTGCATTGTATTCAAGTCCGTCTATGTCCGCGGATCTGCTGTCAAATCCGACCCACACCGCCGCGAGATACTGCGGAGTGCCGCCGACGAAAAGCCTGTCGGTATCTGCACCGCTGCTGTTGTCGACCGTGCCCGTCTTGCCGATGACCTCACTGCCGTCGCTGAGATTTGCCGCGCCTGCAATGCCGTTTTCCTTGCACACATTGTAGTAAAGCAGTCTGTTCATTATCCACGAGGTCTGCGTGTCAAGGACAGCCTTCGTCACGGGAGCATTCTCTATAATAACATTGCCGTCGCCGTCAGTCACCCTTTTGTAGAACGATGGGGGAGTGATACTGCCGCCGTTTCCGAACATCTCATACGCGCCGCAGAGCGTCGTGAGCGGAACTCCGTTTTCGAGGTAGCCGAGTGCAACAGATGAGGGACTGCGGTCATTATCCGTAAGCGTTTCAAAGCCGAGCTCGTCCCTGAGAAAATCGCAGCAGTTATCCGCTCCCATTTCAGTCACAAGCTTTACGGGGATAGTATTTTTCGACTGGCGGAGCGCATAGGTCACAGTGATATCGCCGTCGTATATGTTATTGTAGTTGCGCGGCCATGCCGAATCCGTACCCGCATCGCTCATAGGCTCATCTGAGACGAGCGATGAAAAGTTCAGTAAATTATCGCGTATCGCAGGAGTGTAGACCGAAAGCGGCTTTATCGAGGAGCCTGTGCTGTGGGGTATCCTGTACGCCCTGTTATAAGCCGTATTGCCGTTGTTTCCGCCTGCAAGAGCGAGCACATTGCCGTCGTAGTCCATTACAGCACAAGCGGACTGCGGAACGGTACCTGTGCCCTCAGAGAACACCGAATTATCGGAATAGACCGCGTCCACCGCCTGCTGAACCGTGGGCGAGTATGCGGATTCTATTTTCACACCGTCGGCATAGATAAGGCGGAATGCCTCACTGCGAGTGCATTTTTTCGCCTCGGTGATGTCCTCTGCTATTTCCTCGACCATAGCGTCGAAATACGCGCTCTCGGGTATTCTCGAAGCATACTGTGCATGGGAGCTTATCCCCGATATTTCGGAGGCTCCCGTTAGTGCTGACGAATATTTTTCAGGCGAAGCGGCTATCTGTGCAAGAGTTTTCCATTCCTCTCCCGTGAGGTCACGGGCATATTTTTCAAAATAGACGACCGAGGCAAGCTGTCCGCCAAAGACATTTTCCCCGAACCATATCGAATCGAAGCCATCCTTGTTTTCGGGGACTCCTGCCGCTTTACAGACCTTCCTCACACCGCTTTCGTCAAGCTCGGAGAAGTCGTAGTCCGCTGTATAGCTGCATTTGAGCTGCACAGAGCTGCCGTCAGAGGTGATAACTGTCGGGGAGCCGAGGCTCACCTTTTGCGCGGTTTTAGGTTTACCGCACGAAACTGCCGTAAAAAGCAGACACAGAGCGGTCAGTGCGGCGGTGCATTTCATGTTCATTTCGCTCTCGCCTCCCCTCGCATTATGTCGATAAGGCTGAATGCGGAACCGAGAAACAGCCAGAACAGCGGATCTACAGTTATTATACTGTCGTTGACGATACCCACAGCCATGAATCCGAGACAGCCTGTCATAAGGCAGAATACAAAGAGCCTATCCTTATCAGCGGAAAGCTCGGACGGTGCTGTCCTGCCGAAAAATCTCATGCCGCGGACGGCAAAGAGTCCGAACAGCACAAGCACCGCTATAAGTGCAGGTATGCCGCAGGTAACGGCGATTTGCAGGTACCGGTTGTGCGGCTTGTCGGTGACAATGTGATAGGTGCCGTGGGTGTTGCAGAGCCCTGCTATGTCGTCCTGCTCGAAAACGAAGGGATAATTTCCGCAGCCCTTTCCCGTCAGCAGACAGCCCTTGAGTATGGGGAGGGTATTCAGCCATATGTAGCCGCGTCCCGTTGCAAAGGAGTAGTATTTTTCGAGTCCCTTGCCTGCAAACTCGGACTGCGGTATGTCGGTTATCAGTCGGGCATTCTGCATGATAGCCTTTACGCCCTCGGTAGTTACAGCAAAGTCGATAGTGTCCTTATAGCCGCAGTCAATGCGGAGAATACCGCTCGTCACCGAGGCTGAGATATGCTTTCTTCCGTCCATCCCGTACACCACGATATTATTCGCGTCAAGCTGAGATACAGCGCTCTTTTCGCTGCCCTCATCAGAAATAGTCATTATCTGTCCCTCGTCGTAGGGAGGAGTTATCACATAGGTGCCGGCATCGCCTTTTATGCGTACATCATAGCCGTCAATGCTCACGCTCTCAACGCGGAAAAGCTCGTTGTCAGCAGTCGAATACGCTCCCGAATTGGTGAAGCTCTTGATAATGTTCTTTAGAAAAGCGTTGTCGGTAGCAAGGCTGAGTCCGACAGCAGCGACCGCAAACACACCCGCGACAAGAAGCGTCCCCTTGATATTTATGAGCTTCTTGAACGCAAAGAATATCGTCATCAGAATAAGCTCCGCGGCAACGATGTAGAATGCCGCAGTTGAGTTGGACATGATACAGCCGATGAATGCTGCTGCCGTGAGGAGTGCTCCGAGTAATCTGCGGGCAGGCTTATCTGCCGATACAATGCTGTATACAGCGACGGGGAACATCAGCGTGAAGAATCCGCCCGTATAGTTTGAGTTGTTGAACATCAGCACAGCCTCGCGGAAATCGTTTGAATGGCTGATATTTGCGGCTGCCTCGCGGTATTCCGAGGGAGCGATGATGTATTTCATAAACGGGAGCGTCATGAGCGGCACGGTGAGGTACTCAACAACAGCGAGCACCGACACGACTGCTATAAGCAGTGTCAGCAGCAGCTTATACGCCCCGAGAGTTTTCTTGCAGATGTAATTATATCCGAAGCAGAATAGGACACAGTACGAGAAAATAGCAGCAAGTCCCTCAAATTCGGTGCACATACCGAGCAAGACGACCTCCCTGTGCGCCGATAGGACAGACGACAGGAATGCGGCAATAAGGTACACACCGATACATATGAGGAGCGGTCTTGCGTCCCTGCTTTTTATTCGGTTGACATTGTACGGCTTATCGGGGAAGATGCGCTCACCGACCGCATAAATGCAGACAGCCGCAGCAATGATGAGGTATATGATCTCCTTGACATACAAAAACCAGTCCGCACACATTCCGTTGCTTGACGAGAAAATGACGAGCGAATCGCCTGTAAGTCTGAACAGATGAAGTCTTACTGCAAATACAGCAAGCAGTGCGGCGGCGGTCACAGCAACAGTAAAAATATATCTGTAGCGCGGATATTCCGAGGTCTGTGGAAGGTTTGATTTTTTGCTCCTATTTGTTTTCAACTGTTTACACTCCAAAATCGTTTAATAAATGCAGGCTTAAATTCTTGCCAAAAAGTAATTATTATATAAGTTTATACGCTCTGTAAATCGAGAGATGATGCAGTATATCCATACGTTTAATTATATCACAATATAGGCTGTATGTCAACCGATTTTCAGCATATTCCGCACAGTATAATCTGATGCAGAGCCTGTGCAGCCGTAAATCATGCCATTGAAATAATAATCATGATCAGAATAGCCGTTGCAAATTGGGATTTGTTTATCTCTTTTTCCTGATGTGTGGAAAAATCGCCGGTATTACTCCTGCTGCAAAAGATAACATGGTCTTATTTAATGCGTTATGTTTTATGCTTTCAATAAAAAACATCTTTGGCTCAGCACAGAGTTTAAGGGCACCTCTAAAAACCTCTTCCGGAAAAAATCAATAACTGCAATAAAGAAACAGGCTGTGGGATACCGCTGCACTTGCCCTCCCTGCATTGACTTTTTCGTACTGATACGATATAATATAAGCGTAAGGGAGTGATGCGATGTGTTCAAAATACTGCTTGTAGAGGACGACAAGGACCTCAACAAGACCGTGTGCAAGTACCTTGATGCCAACGGTTATGAGGCTGTCGGGTGTCTGAATGCGAATGATGCGTACAATGAGATGTACAATAGTCTGTACAGCCTGATAATCTCGGACGTGATGATGCCTGACATTGACGGCTTTGAATTTGCACAGACCGTACGTGAGCTGAACAGCGATATACCGATACTTTTCATGACCGCACGTGATGATTTTGCTTCCAAGAAAAAGGGCTATCGCATAGGTATTGACGATTATCTTGTAAAGCCTGTCGATCTTGACGAGCTGCTGTTAAAAATAGGTGCACTGCTCCGCCGTGCAAGGATCGCAAACGAGCATGAGCTGAAAATAGGCAGTCTTACTCTCAACTCCGACGAGCGCTCGGCTGTGCTTAACGGCGAGGAAATACCGCTTACGGCAAGGGAATTCAATATCCTGTTCAAGCTGCTCTCATACCCAAAAAAGACCTTTACCCGCTCGGCACTTATGGACGAATTCTGGGACATCGAGAGCAATACAAGTCTGCGTGCGGTCGATGTTTATATCACAAAGCTGCGTGATAAGTTTTCCGACTGCGGCGATTTTGAGATCGTTACCGTACACGGTCTGGGTTACAAGGCGGTCATAAAATGAGAGAGGTGGTTGAAAGGCGCAAAAAGCGGCGCTGGAACATTTTCCGCTATTTACTCTTTTTCGTACTGGTCGGATTCATCGTTACTGTTTCGTTTATTCTGATGTTCAAGCTGACAGATTATGACAGGGACGAGATACTTGCGGTCTCGCCGATAGTTTTCGGTAATGTCCTGTTCATCACATTTCTGTTCTGGCTTCTTGACGGCATACGCAGGCACCTCACGGTAGAGAAGCCTGTAAGGAGAATAAATGAAAGCCTTGAAAAGATAACCGAGGGCGATTTTGCGGTGCGGATCCCTCTTTTGAAGGCACCTACGGGTTACAGCGAATTTAATCCCATAATCGAGCAAATAAATAAAATGACAAGTGAGCTTGCAAGTGTCGAAACGCTGAAAACGGACTTTATTTCCAACGTTTCACACGAGCTTAAAACGCCGCTTGCGGTCATTCAGAATTACGGGACAATGCTGCAAAGCCCCGAGCTTACCGACGATGAACGTATCGAATATGCAAAAGCCGTGACCGATGCTTCAAAGCGGCTGAGTGTCCTGATTACCAATATATTAAAGCTGAATAAGCTCGAAAATCAGAGGATAACTCCGCAGAAAAAGCGGTATAATCTCAGCGAGCAGCTCTGCGAATGTCTTTTGCAGTTTGAGGAGCTCTGGAATGAGAAGGATATTGAGATAGAGACCGAGCTTGACGACAGTATTTTTATATCTGCCGATGAAGAGCTCCTGACACTTGTGTGGAACAATCTCTTCTCAAATGCGCTGAAATTCACCTCAAGCGGCGGCAGGGTAACGGTCAGGCTTTACGCCGAAAACGGCTTTGCAGTTACCGAAGTGACCGATACAGGCTGCGGAATCGACGAGGAAACGGGTCGGCATATTTTCGATAAATTCTATCAGGGTGACACCTCTCACGCTATGCAGGGCAACGGCTTGGGACTGGCGCTCGTCAAGCGTGTGATAGATATGACGGGCGGCACGATAGCGGTCAAAAGTGCTGTCGGCAAAGGCAGCACTTTTACAGTAAAAATCAAGCAGGAGTGAAAGCTCCTGCTTTTTTTGCGTTAACAAAACTTAAACATTTCTCAAACATCTTTCAAACATCACCTGTGTAGAATATAGACAACATAAAACACAGGAGGTCAAAATTATGAATACAAACTTCGATTACAGCTACTCGGCTGACGAGCAGAAAAGGCTTGACGAGATAAGGTCTAAATACACCGAAACGCCAAATGTCATTACAAAGCGCGAACAGCTTGAAGCACTCGACAGAAAAGCCGACAGTGCAGGCATGACAGCTTCGCTTTGCACGGGCATTCTCGGGACGCTTATCTTTGGCTTCGGTATGTGCCTTGCGCTTGTGTGGGATATGCTTATCCCCGGTATCATTGTCGGCATTATCGGCTTTGCGGTGCTGATGTATGCGTATCCGCTTTACAGAAAGCTGAATACTGCCAAAAAGAAGGAGCTTGCACCGCAGATATTGCAGCTTGTAAGCGCGATCGAGAAAGGAGCAAGGTAAAATGAGTGAGAGAATTTACATAGTGACAGGTGCAGCAGGATTTCTTGGCGGAACAGTCTGCCGTCAGCTTATCGAGCGTGGAGAAAAAGTCAGAGCTTTTGTACTGGAAAATGATCCTGCGGCAAGATTTATTCCCGAGGGTGCTGAGATAGTTTACGGTGACCTCTGTGACAGGGAGAGCCTTGAAAGGCTGTTTACAGTCCCCGAGGGAATGACGAGCATTGTCCTGCACATTGCAAGTATCGTGACAGTTGACCCGAGATACAGTCCGAAGGTCATAGATGTGAATGTTGGCGGCACGAAGAACATTATTGATATGTGCCTTGCCCACAGCGAATGTGAAAAGCTCGTTTATTGCAGCAGTACGGGTGCTATTCCCGAGGTGCCGAAGGGCAGGCGCATAAGAGAGGTGGATTTCTTTGACGAGGACAGGGTCGAGGGCTGCTATTCAATGTCAAAGGCAATGGCAACGCAGGCGGTGCTCGATGCGGTAAGTGAGAAGGGACTTAACGCCTGTGTGGTACACCCCAGCGGAATTATGGGACCCGAGGATTTCGCGGTCGGTGAAACAACGGGTACACTTATCAAGATGATCGAGGGCAAAATGCCTATGGGTATCAGCGGCACATTCAATCTCTGCGATGTTCGTGACCTTGCAGGCGGAACAATAGCCGCTGCGGATAAGGGCAGGAGAGGGGAGTGCTATATCTTGGGCAATGATGCGATAAGCTTCAAGGATTTCTGTGAGCTGGTCTCAAGTGAAGCAAATTGCAGGGCACCGAAGCTTTTCCTGCCGATCGCTGCTGCAAATCTGATAGCGAAGCTCTCGGAAGCAAGTGCAAGGCGAAAGGGTCAAAAGCCGCTCATGACGTCATTTTCGGTCTACAATCTTGCACGCAACAATGAGTTTGATTCCTCAAAGGCGAGGCACGAGCTGGGCTACAAAACAAGGTCATACAGAGAGACGATACACGATGAGATAGCATGGCTCAAGGCAAGCGGAAAGATAGCGTAAGGTGTTACTATGAAGGTATGCGTGATAACGGGCGGCGGAAGCGGAATGGGACTTGCAGCTGCAAAGGCTTTCCTCAGATAGCTCTCCCACGATAAATTATGCGGTAACGGTCTCCTTATTGAGTATCTCCATGAATTCCTCGCCCGTGATAGTCTCGCGTTCAAGCAGGAACTTAGCGAGCTCGTGGAGCTTATCAATATTCTCGGTGAGGATCTGCTTTGCGTTTTCGTGAGCCTTTGAAATGATATGGTTGACCTCGGTGTCTATCTTTGCGGCAGTCTCAGCGGAGCACGCAAGTGAGGTATCGCCGCCGAGGTACTGGTTGGTGACGGTCTCAAGAGCTACCATATCGAAGTCGTCGCTCATGCCGTAGCGAGTGACCATTGCCCTCGCTATCCGAGTAGCCTTTTCGATGTCATTTGAAGCGCCCGAGGTGCAGGTGTTGAAAATGACCTCCTCAGCCGAGCGTCCGCCCGTGAGCGTGGTTATCTTCGCAAGAGCCTCCTCCTTTGAGAGCAGTACCTTTTCGCCCTCGTCAACCTGCATTGTATAGCCGAGTGCGCCCGAGGTACGCGGGATTATCGTTATCTTGTGTACGGGAGCGGAGTCCTTCTGCTTTGCCGCAACAAGTGCGTGACCTATTTCGTGGTAAGCGATGATCTCCTTTTCCTCCTGCGAGATAACGGCATTCTTGCGCTGATACCCTGCGATCACCACCTCGACGCTCTCCTCAAGGTCTGTCTGTATTACCATGTTTCGACCGCCTCTTACGGCTCTTAGAGCGGCTTCATTGACGATATTTGCAAGCTCAGCGCCCGAAGCGCCTGCCGTAGCTCTTGCGATAGCGTTGTAGTCGATGCCCTCTGCGGTCTTTATGTCCTTTGCGTGAACCTTTAAAATTGACTCACGTCCCTGAAGGTCGGGGAGCTCAACGGGGATACGTCTGTCAAAGCGTCCGGGGCGGAGAAGTGCAGGGTCGAGCGAATCGGGACGGTTAGTCGCGGCGAGGATAACAACACCCTTTTTGCCGTCAAATCCGTCCATTTCGGCAAGGAGCTGATTGAGAGTCTGCTCACGCTCGTCGTTGCCCGAGAACTGTCCGTCGCGCTTTTTGCCTATGGTGTCAATTTCGTCGATGAACACGATACACGGAGCCTTTTCGTTTGCCTGCTGGAAGAGGTCGCGCACCTTAGCCGCACCCATTCCGACGAACATCTCCACGAATTCCGAGCCCGAAATTGAGAAGAACGGCACATTTGCCTCACCTGCGACAGCCTTTGCGAGCAGGGTCTTGCCCGTTCCGGGAGGTCCTACGAGGAGCGCTCCCTTTGGCAGGTCGGCACCTATCTCGGCGTATTTGTCGGGATTGTGCAGGAAATCGACTATCTCCTCAAGAGCCTCCTTTGCCTCGTCCTGACCTGCGACATCAGCGAAGGTCTTGCCGCTCTGAGCCTTGACGTATATTTTAGCATTGGATTTTCCGAAGGACATCGCATTGGAACCGCCTATTCTTCGGCTCATACCGCGCATGAGGACGTTCCAGAGGATTATCATGAAAACGAGGGGGAGCACCCATGCAACTATGAAATCGAAAATGGGATTAGTCTCCTCGATGCTTCCCGTGAAATCAATGTTCCCCTTGCTGTAAAGGCGGTCAACGAGCTCATCATCGTCTATTCTGACAGTCGAGTAAATGCACGTCGTACCGTCGGTCTTTGTGACCTGAAACAGTATCTTATCCTGCTGGATCTCGACCTTTTTAACGTTGCCGTCATCGACCTGCGAGAGAAAATAGCTGTAATTGGTCTCCTTTATCCGGGCCTTGTTTATTGCAGGGACTATCACCGAATTGAAAAGCAATATCACGAGGACGGTGATAGCCGCAAAGATTATGTAAATCTTGGGACTGTTCTTTTTTTCGTTCAAGATACTTTACCTCCTATGTGTTGGTTACAATACGATTATATCATGTCAAATTAAAAAAATCAACAGGAAAAATGTGATAAATCTGAAATCTGCGTGAAATGTCCGCGTCGGGCCCATAAAATTACATCATGTGGGAATCATTGACCGTACAGTGCACATAATATGGTATATGCAGAGGTGTAAAACGCTTGAATTACGTACAAATTGTTTTGTCCCGCACGGGATTTATAGTTCAAATCTCCGAATTTGGCGCTATCGGTTGACAAACGGGTATAATTGTATTAAAATAGGAATGTAAAAATGATTATCTGCGTTTGCGCGGAAGGAGCTCCTTGCTTACTATGGGAAATATAGCTTTCAGTATGGATTTCTGGATTCTTTTGTCGGCTGTTATCGCTACGGGCATAGCATACATCTGTGTTTCGAGGTCGGCGGACGATCCTTCATCTGACGGAAAGGGAGATAGCAATGATAAAAATCACTATGAAAATAGACGGAATGATGTGCGCCATGTGTGAGGCTCATATGAATGAGGCTGTACAAAAAGCATTCGGCGTAAAGAACGTTACATCATCGCATGACAAGGGCGAAACGGAGTTCATCGCGGAGACTGCTCCCGACGAGGCAAAGCTCCGTGAGACAGTTGAAAAGGCAGGCTATAAGTTCGTGTCATATTCGACTGAGCCGTATGAAAAGAAAGGCTTTTCGCTCTTTGGTAAAAAGTGAAAAAAGCTCCCGTGTCAGCCGATACGGGAGCTTGCTTTTATATATGGATACAAAAATACGGCTGTCGGATATTTCCGACAGCCGATTTTGATAAAAGACCGCATTGCCGTCATACAGCCGGATAAAACCCGCACAAAGCAGGTGGGTAAACTCCCGACTGTTTCGCGCTCCCTTCTTCCGCAAAAGCGGGAGGTCTGCAATCCGCAGCCGGAGATGTATTCCCTATGATAAAGTGTTGGATTATAAAAAACTATATTTACTCGAACAACGCAGAACCTTTATCTTCTATATATATTATAGCAGATAGTTTTCAAAAAATCAAGTGTTTTTTTATATATTTTCAAAAAAATTAGTTGTCCTCGGCGCTCTCCTCAAGACGCTCAAGGAAATATGCTGACACCGCGTCGAACTCGTCGTCATCGTCGATAGTTGCAAGGATCTCCTCGCCGTCCTCCTCGACGACCTTCAGTATAACGATGTCGCAGTCGGAGTAGAGATAGTCCTCGTCCTCGGCAGCCGGCACCATTACGAAATATTGTTCGCCCTCATATTCGGAAGCGTCGATAAGCTCGAAATTACGCTTGTTTCCGTCATCGTCCACCAGCTCAAAGAGCTCGGGCGTGTATTCATTCATCTCAGACATATTTGACCCTCCGTGTCGGTGATATGTTTCTTGACATCATTATACACTATATTCGCATCAATTGCAAGCGGTAAGTTATTACAGTGAAACTCTTTGGCTATTTCATACAGTCACAGGACACGGTTATTGTGCAAATATACAAAGTATACTAAAAATATCAAAAAACGTTCCATTTACTATTGACTTTTGCTTAAACTTGTGTTAATATATAATCAGACAAAGGGAAGACGAAAGGATGTCCAATGAGGAGTCCGGGAGTTTTCCTCAGCTGAATTTACTTGGCTTGGGGTTTATCCCCAATGTAAATTATTACGAGCGGAAAGGTGTGTGGGTCCGATGGAGGAAAGTTCAGAGCAGCAGCGTGAGACCTGCGGACTTGCTGAATAATTGGATAACTTAAAGAGGGAATATAGGCTTCGTGCTTGTTCCGCTGAGTGAAGTTACAAAGTTTAAGATTTGATTATATAGGCAGACGCATGGCAGTAATTGAAAAGGTCTCATGATCATAACTCGTTTTGGATACAGGATTATCTGAAATTTCGACAATGAGTCTTTAGATAAATTGTAAAGGAAGAGTCCAATGAGAAAATGAGTTGAGCTTGAAACTGCTCGTACAGAGCTAATCTTACTGAAAGGTGTCATACCAATGGAGTAAAGTTCAGGATTAACTTGATTACCTATAAAGGATAGTGATACTATGAGGAATCGAAGGTATTACAACGAAATCTGAATTGAAGGAGTGAGTCCAAAGGGTAATTTAGTGAAGTGATGAAAGTCGCTTTTATAATTGAATATTTCAAAGCCTCAGCAGATACTGAGGCTTTTTTGTGCTTATTTGAGCTTTTTACCGTAATGCCTGAAAAATTTAATTGGGATAATTGAAATTGTCAAAAACGAAACAATACAATTTATGATCGTGTATATCCATGGATCCGTCGGAGAATTGGACAGTATGAGTGTTAATACTATTATTTCAAGTATCAGCGAGGGCACGATGAGTATCAGGTTCATTATCCTTGCGGCTTTGTATAGCTTCACTGAATGATTTTTTTCACCGATAAGCGAAATGACAGAATTCAGAATAAGCAGTCCGCCGTCCCAAATGCAGACATAAGAAATGACCTTTATGTAAAAGTTGAGAATTATTAAGATCAGATCGGTGAAGAGTAAAAATGGGAGAAAGAGCACCAAAAGTCCGGCTGCATTTGTATCTGCCGGTGAATTTGCATGGAGCAATTCAAGTCGGTAACTATTGAGATATATCCCGTATGCAACAGAAATGACACCGAGTATCAATAAAATGATATATATTATCTGCGGTTTGATCTTGATTTTTTTCATTTCAGCTCACCAAGTATCTTTCTTCGGTACATCAAAGCGGCTTGCTCCTGCTTGTTGTCGCCGAATTCGTAGTAGACGTGGTCCTTGAGTGCGTCGGGGAGGTACTGCTGCTTTACGTAGTGGTTGGGATAATTGTGCGGATAGAGGTAGTGCTGTCCAACCACCTTTGCGCCTGCACCGTCAAGGTGGACATTCTGCAAATGGCGCGGAAAGTCGAGCGCGTCACACTGCTTAACATCGGCGATCGCCGCGTCTATCGCAAGCACGCTGTTGGACTTCGGAGCGGTCGCAAGGAGTATGGTCGCCTCCGCGATTGGAAGCTTTGCCTCGGGCAGACCGAGCTGGAGCGCCGAGTCCACACACGCCTTGGTGATGACAACTGCCTGCGGATAGGCAAGTCCCACGTCCTCAGACGCGATACACAGCATACGTCGGCACAGCGAGATGATGTCGCCTGCCTCGATAAGACGAGCCGCATAGTGCAGAGCCGCATTCTCGTCCGAGCCGCGAACGGATTTGTGGTAGGCGGAGAGAATGTCGTAGTGCTGGTCGCCGTCGCGGTCGTATCGCATATTGCTGCGCTGTGCGAGAATTTCAAGGCTCTCGGCGGTTATGACGGTCTTGCCGTCGGACGTTTCACCGCACATTGCGGCAAGCTCCGCAGTATTCATCGCCTTGCGGACATCTCCGCCGCATGAGTAGGCGATTTTGGTCAGAGCCTCGTCGCCGGCAACTATCTCGGTGCCGTTTTGCTCCGAGAGAAGCTCGAAAGCGCGGCGTATCGCAGGCTTGAGGTCGTCAGCGCTCACAGGCTTGAACTCGAACACAGTGCTTCGGCTGATGACAGCGTTGTACACCGCGAAGTACGGGTTCTCGGTCGTGGACGCGATAAGCGTAATATCGCCGTTTTCGATGTATTCAAGCAGGGACTGCTGCTGCTTTTTGTTGAGGTACTGTATCTCGTCGAGGTAGAGCAGAATGCCGTTCTCAGAGCCGAATGTCCCTATCTCCGAGACGACGTCCTTGATGTCGGCAGTCGAGGCATTGGTGCCGTTTAGCTTGTGGAGTGACATATTGCAGTTTTCCGCGATGATTCGGGCAACCGTGGTCTTTCCGACTCCCGACGGACCGTAGAATATCATGTTCGGCAC
>ONNL01000033.1 GCA_900319195.1 uncultured Ruminococcus sp.
TCCAGAATTGTATCGCTGCAAGAAACGGCTTCACAGAGAGCGGCGAGGGCTTCGGAGATTGCGACGGCAACGGCTTCAAGCTCGGCGGCTCGGGCGTAGGCTCGGCTCATAAGGTTATCAACTGCCTCGCATTTGAGAACCTCCACTGCGGCTTCACAGATAACAACAACCCTGAGCTTGGAAAGCTCGAAAACTGCACAGCTATCAACAACGGCATTGACGGCTCGGGCAAGCCGAATATCTCATGCTACCGCTGCACAGCCTGCGATTTCGATGATATCATTTCCTACTACGGAACTCCTACTTCTATCAACGGCTACACAGGCAAGGCTACAAACGATAAGTTCGTTGGAACGATCGCAAATTCAATTTACTACAACAGCGGCTACTATCAGGTAGATGCTGACACGGCTATCGCTAACGGCGATAAGATAGGCACAAAGACAACTTCTATCCCCTGCACCTTCAAGGACACAAGAGCTCTTTCGGGACTCGGTCAGATTGACTTCGACAAGGAGTGGAGAAACGCTGACGGTTCGATAAACACTCAGGGATATTATGAGACAACAGGCTCGTATGAGTCAATGGGCTATCACCTCTCAGACGGCTCGACAGTAGTAGTTCCTCCGACAACTACAACAAACGGCGGACAACCGGTAGTAACAACTACAACAACACCCTCTACACCTGTTTCAGAAGGCGACCAGGTCCACAACTTCACAGCAAACGGACTTTCAAGCAGCTTCTACACAATTACAGGTAACCTCTCAACAGCAAAGGGCACAGTATCATATAACGGACTCACCCTCACACAGTGTCTCAAGATAGAGACAGCAACAAGCATCACCTTCAACGCTTCATCAGCAGGAAAGCTCACACTCGTATTCATTGAGCCTGCTGCAACAATTAAGGTGAACGATACAAAGTATACCTCGTCGTCGGGCGACGGAATTATCACAGTTGATGTTTCCGCAGGCACGAACACAATAACTAAGGCAGATTCAGCTAACCTCTTCTACATGGTATTCAGCGGCTCGGGAACAGCTGCAGCGACTACTACAACACAGACACCTGTTACTACAACTACAACAACTGCTCCCGCTCCTGATACCACAACTACAACATCAGCACCTATCACAGATGCAAGCGGTATCTCGGGCGACTCAAACAACGACGGAACAGTTTCCGTAGCGGACGCAACTCTTATCATGCAGTCTATCGCTAACCCCAATACCTTTAAGGTCACAAGTACCGCTCAGGCTGACTGCGCAGGCGGCGGCGACGGTGTAACATCAGCAGACGCACTCGCTATCCAGCAGTTCCTCGCTGATCCTACGCTTACTCTCCCGAGATCATAATTGATTTCGGTTTCCCCTAAATATAATGATATGATGGAAAAAGGGACCTCTTCTGAGGTCCCTTTTTCTGCCTTGCTGTGTATTATTCGGGGGGGGGAGCCTTTGTCTCAAATATTGCTTCTCGAAGCCTTAAAAGCTAAAAGCTTCGAGAAACGCCTGCTGCGCAGGCTCCGATCGGCTTCGCCGCTTGACGTCTTATAAGCTCCTCTGCGCAGCTAAAGCAGCTATTACCCGATAGTGATCTATCGGGTAATAGAGGAAGCTTAAAAAGGGTTTCCCCCGATTAATCTGCATATTACTTAATGACGGCGGTTTTCATGGAGTTCACGAAAGAGCCGACGTAGTCTGCGGCGTTCTTGCCGTGTTCACCGATAAGCTTTACGATTGCCGAGCCGACTATTGCGCCGTCGGAGACAGAAGCCATTTTTGCCGCCTGTTCGGGAGTAGATATACCGAAGCCGACCGCACACGGCACGTCCGTATTTGCTCTGATCACCTTTACAATTTCGGAAATATCTGTCGTTATCTCGGAGCGGACTCCCGTAACGCCGAGGCTTGAAACGATGTAGATGAAGCCGCTTGCTTCCTTTGCTATCATTGCTATCCTGTCAGCAGAGGTGGGAGCTATGAGCGAGATCATATCAACTCCGTAATTTCTTGCGACAGAATCGAACTCCTCCTTTTCCTCAAACGGAACATCGGGGAGGATAATACCGTCGATGCCGACCTCCTTACACTTCTTCATGAAGCGCTCTGTGCCGTAGGAGAATACAACATTCGCGTATGTCATGAACACGAGCGGAATGCTCACATCCTTGCGGAGCTCAACAACAAAGTCGAAAATCTTATCGGTTGTTACTCCGCCCTGAAGTGCGCGGAGACTTGCCGCCTGAATGACAGGTCCCTCGGCAGTAGGGTCTGAAAAGGGGATACCGAGCTCGATTATATCAGCGCCGTTTTCAGCCGCCGCACGTACTACCTTTCCCGTAGTCTCGAGGTCGGGGTCGCCGCAGGTGATGAACGGTATGAACGCCTTGCCGTTTTTGAATGCTTCCCTTATCTTACTCATTTATATCAACTCCTCTGTATCTTGCAATTGCAGCACAGTCCTTGTCGCCTCTGCCCGATATCGTAAGCACGATTATCCGGTCCTTGCTCATTGTAGGAGCGAGCTTCATTGCATAGGCAACAGCGTGTGCGGATTCGATAGCAGGTATGATACCCTCCATGCGTGAAAGGTACTCGAATGCCTCGACAGCCTCATCATCGGTAACAGGGACATATTCTGCCCTGCCTATGTCATAGAGGTGAGCGTGCTCGGGTCCAACACCGGGGTAGTCGAGACCTGCTGAGATAGAATAAACGGGAGCTATCTGTCCGTATTCGTCCTGACAGAAATAGGACTTCATGCCGTGGAAGATACCGAGCTTGCCCGTGTTTACGGTAGCCGCAGTCTCAAAGGTGTCGATACCTCTGCCTGCCGCCTCACAGCCGATAAGACGCACATCCTTGTCGGGAATGTAGTGATAGAAGCTTCCGATAGCATTTGAGCCGCCGCCTACGCACGCAACAACTGCGTCGGGGAGCCTGCCCTCTGCCTTTAAGATCTGCTCCCTTGACTCACGGGAGATAACTGCCTGAAAATCGCGCACTATCGTCGGGAAGGGGTGGGGTCCCATTACCGAGCCGAGACAGTAGTGAGTATCGTCGATACGTGACACCCATTCTCTCATGCACTCCGAAACAGCGTCCTTGAGTGTTGCTGTGCCCGATTTTACGGGGACTACTTCTGCGCCGAGGAGCTTCATTCTGTACACGTTGAGTGCCTGACGCTGAGTGTCCTTTTCACCCATGAATATCACGCACTCCATATTGAAGAGCGCTGCCGCTGTTGCTGTTGCAACACCGTGCTGACCTGCACCGGTCTCCGCGATAAGACGGGTCTTGCCCATTTTCTTTGCAAGGAGCGCCTGACCGAGCACGTTATTCACCTTATGAGCGCCTGTGTGATTGAGGTCCTCACGCTTGAGATAAATTTTAGCTCCGCCGAGGTCCTTTGTCATTCTCTCAGCATAGTAGAGAAGTGACGGACGTCCCGCATAGTTGTTGAGGAGGTCTGTGAGCTCGTTGTTGAACTCCTCGTCGTTTTTATAGAAGTCATATGCCTTTTCAAGCTCATTGACCGCATTCATCAGAGTCTCGGGGATATACTGTCCGCCGTGTATCCCGAATCTGCCTTTTGGATCTGCCATTACATTCTATCCTTTCTTAATGCTTCCATGAAAGCTTTCATTTTATTGATGTCCTTGAAGCCGTCTGTTTCAAGTGAGGAGCTTGCGTCGAGCGCAAACGGTCTCAGCTCGCTGACAGCTTCCGCGGCGTTTTCGGGTGAAATGCCGCCTGCAAGGAAGTAATCGCGTCCGATGTCACCGATGAGCGAGCGGTCGAAGGTCTTTCCCGAGCCCTGCCCCGAATCGAGCAGGATATAGTCCGCACTGCTCTCTGCGGCACGTTTCACATCATCTGCACATTTCACCGTGAATGCCTTGATTATCGGCTTATCCGTGAGCTCTCTCAGCTCTGCGATGTACTTTTCCTCTTCACAGCCGTGAAGCTGTATCATATCTATTATACCACATTCTGAAATTTTTGCAACTGTTTTCGGAGATTCGTCCACAAAAACTCCCACGGGGACTATCCTGCGGTCAAGCCTATCCCTGAGTTCACGCGCAGCTTCTGGCGATACATATCTCCTGCGAGTGCTGTCGAAGATGAAGCCGATGTAATCGGGCATGACCTCGTTTGCGTACTCAATGTCTATCATGCGGCGCATTCCGCACATCTTCACCCTCGTCATGACTTCAGCTCCATGAGCTTTGCCTTTTTGTCCTCGGCACGCATGAGAGTCTCTCCGATGAGCACGGCATTGACTCCTGCGGCTCTGAGCGCACGAACGTCCTCGGCAGTTTTCACACCGCTCTCCGATACAAAGATGATGTCCTCGGGGACAAGCTCGCGCAGACGGCGGCTGTTGTCGGTATCAACGGTGAAGTCCTTGAGGTTGCGGTTGTTAACGCCTATGATACGCGCTCCGCAGGAAATCGCGGTCTTTACCTCATCGGCATCGTGAGCCTCGACGAGTGCTGAGAGACCGAGCTTGTCGCAGATGCCGATATAATCCTTTATCTGCTGGGGAGTGAGTATCGAGCATATCAGCAGTACAGCCTTTGCGCCGAGCACCTTTGCCTCGTATATCATGTAGCTGTCCACCGTGAAGTCCTTGCGGAGACAGGGCGTGCAGACCGTTCTTGCAATGCTGCGGAGATAGTCGCTGCTGCCCCAGAACCACTTAGGCTCGGTGAGGACGGAAATGCAATCCGCACCTGCGCTCTCATAGTCGGCGGCTATCTTGAGGTAGGGGAAGTCCTCCGCGATTATGCCCTTTGAAGGAGAAGCCTTTTTGCACTCGCAGATGAACGCAATGTCGTCCTTTCGGAGTGCCTTTTCAAATTCAAAATCGTCATTCGGGAGTATGAGTGCCTGTGCCTTTACCTCGTCAAATGAACGGAATCTTTTTGCGTCCTCAACACGAAAACGCGCGTAGTCGGCAAGCTGCTGGAGTATGTCCATAATATCACCTTATTTATTTGAGAGCTTGATAAACTTTTCCATTGATGCGAGAGCCTTACCGCTGTCTATCATTTCAGCAGCGGTCCTTATGCCCTCAGTGTAGGAGTCAGCCTTGCCGCCGAGGTAGATAGCCGCGCCTGCGTTCATGAGGACGGTGTCTCTCCTGTGACCCTTATCGCTGCCGTTGAGGATATTCCTTGTTATATCGGCATTCTCGGCAGGAGTTCCGCCAACGAGGTCATCCTTTGTGCAGCGCTCGAAGCCGAACTGCTCGGGAGTTATCTCATAGTTCTTCATCCAGCCGTCTTTATATTCGCAAACGGCTGTCGGAGCGCTCATTGAAATCTCGTCGAGCTTATCCGTACCGTATACGACCATGCCGCGCTTTGAGCCGAGCTTCATGAGTACCTTTGCGACAGGTTCGAGGAGTGAGCCGTCATACACGCCGAGGAGGTGTCTCTTCGGGTTTGCAGGGTTCGTGAGAGGTCCGAGGATATTGAACACTGTCCTGAAGCCGAGCTCCTTTCTTATTCCGCCGACGTACTTCATCGAGGTGTGGTACTTCTGTGCAAAGAAGAAGCAGAAGCCTACCTCTTCAAGCAGCTCGCGGCACTTCTCGGGCTCGAGTGTGATGTTTGCACCGAGAGCTTCAAGGCAGTCGGCAGTACCGCTGAGCGACGAAGCTGCACGGTTGCCGTGCTTTGCTACCTTTATGCCTGCTGCTGCGGTGACGAATGCCGAGGTCGTGGAAATATTGAAGGTGTGAGCGTTGTCGCCGCCTGTACCTACTATCTCGAGGAGGTCGAGGTCGTTTTCAAATTTGAGTGCGTGGTCGCGCATTGCAGCCGCACAGCCCGATATTTCCTCGATAGTCTCGGACTTTGTGGACTTTGTCGAGAGTGCCGCAAGGAATGCCGCATTCTGTGTGGGAGTGGTATCTCCGTTCATTATCTCTGAGATGACCTGATATGCCTCATCATAGCTGAGGTCCTGCTTAACTACGAGTTTGATTATTGCTTCTTTGATCATTTTCTTTTCCTCCGTTACATATTGATAAAGTTTTCGAGCATTTTCTTTCCGTCGGGAGTCATTATCGACTCCGGGTGAAACTGAACTCCGTATATTCTGTACTGCTTATGCTGAACTGCCATGATGTCGCCGTCGTCTGCCTGTGCTGTCACCTCAAGACAGTCGGGGAGAGTGGTCTCGTCTGCCGCGAGCGAATGGTATCTCGCAACCGGAGCATTCTCGTCTATGCCTGCAAATATCGGGGACTCCTTCACGAAGCTTATCCGCGACTGCTTACCGTGCATGAGCTTCTTTGCGTAGGTTATCCTTGCACCGTATGCCGCGCATATCGCCTGATGTCCGAGACATACGCCGAGGGTGTCTATCTTCTGTGAGAGCGTCCGTGCAAGCTCGACTATTATGCCTGCATTCTCGGGACGACCCGGACCCGGCGAGATTATTATCTTATCGGGAGCAAGTGCTTCTATCTCGGGTATTGTCAGCTCGTCATTCCTTATTACCTTTATGTCGGAACAGATGTCCCCGACGAGCTGATACAGGTTGTATGAAAAGCTGTCGTAGTTATCAATGAGAAGTATCATAGCTCTTCCTCCTCTGCCATTTTAAGCGCATTCACGACTGCCGCCGCCTTGTTTATGCACTCCTGATATTCCTTTTCGGGAACGGAGTCCGCAACGATCCCTGCGCCGCTCCTTACGAAAACTCTGCCGTTTTTCTTGTATGCAATACGTATCGCAATGCACGTATCGAGGTTGCCCGTGAAGTCGATGTAGCCGATAGCGCCGCCGTAGATCCCGCGCTTGTTGTTTTCAAGCTCTCCTATGAGCTGGCAGGCTCTTATCTTGGGAGCGCCCGAAAGCGTACCTGCGGGGAGCACCGCGCTCACTGCGTCGAGAGCGTCGAACTCGTCGCGTATATCTCCGCGCACCGTCGAGCCGATGTGCATAACGTGCGAATAGCGTTCTATCATGTGGAGCTTCTCGACCTGAACAGTGCCGAATTTGCTTATCCTGCCGAGGTCGTTGCGTCCGAGGTCAACGAGCATATTGTGCTCGGCAAGCTCCTTTTCGTCTGCAAGGAGGTCAGCTTCGAGCGCCTTGTCCTCCTCGTCGGTCTTGCCGCGCGGACGTGTCCCTGCGAGCGGGAATGTGTGGAGCACGCCGTCCTCAAGCTTTACGAGAGTTTCGGGTGAAGCTCCTGCTATCTCAACGTCCGTGCCCGAGAAATAGAACATATACGGCGACGGGTTTATCGTCCTGAGCACGCGGTAGGTGTTCAGCAGACTGCCCTCAAATTCGGCGCTCATGCGGTTTGAAAGGACTATCTGGAAGATGTCGCCCTCGCGGATATGCTCCTTTGCCTTCTCGACCATGCCGCAGTATTCTTCCTTGCTGAAAAGGGGAGTGACCTCGCTCTTGAGGTGTCCGCGCTTTTCCTTGGTCTTTTCACCGTACCTGAGAAGGTCGGCTATCTGCGTAAGCTCGAGCTTTACACGGTTGTAGCCTGCCTCGCCCTCGCTGAGATTGATATTCGCAATGAGTATCATCTTCTGGCGGAAATTATCGAATGCGATGACCTTGTCGAAGAGCATGAGGTCAACGTCCTTGAAGTTTTCGGAGTCCTCCGCATTTACTCTCACGGAAGGCTCTGTATAGCCGAGAAAGTCGTATGAGAAGTAGCCTACGAGTCCGCCCGTGAATGACGGGAGATAGTCGAACTTCGGGCTTCTGTATGACGAGAGTATCTGTCGTATCTGCTCCTTCGGGTTTTCCGAGTGTATCTTCACATCACCGACAGCGATCTCATTTCCGACTGCTGTGATGTTGAATTTCGGCTCATATCCGAGGAAGGTGTAACGTCCCCATTTTTCCCTTGCCTCTGCCGACTCGAGCATATAGCAGTGGGTCGAGACATTTTTCAGCTTCATTATTGCCTCGATGGGAGTGCAAATATCCGACATTATCTCACAGCTCACGGGGAGAATGTCGTATCTGCCGCTCTCGGCGTACTTTTTAATCGTCTCAAATTCGGGTAAAAAATTCATTTCCGCACCTCCGTTAATGGTATCAATAGAATTATATCTGTCATGAACGCAAAAAAGTCCTTGACAGACTTTTACATCTGTCAAGGACGAAATTACTCCGTGGTGCCACCTTGATTCGCGGTTATCCGCGCACTTAGCAGGATACTATCATATCCCCGATGTATAACGCACATCTATACGTCGCAGAATACTTTGCACAAGGCATTTGACTGCGCCCTCAGCGGTCCATTTGCTGACTTGTTTTTCACCCGATTCTCATCGCCACGGGCTCTCTGTGGAAGCATCACCAGCTTTATCTCCGCCTCAACGGTTTCAATGACTAAAGTATATCACGTTAAAAACGATTTGTCAAGAGGTTTACAATAAAAAAATATATTAATTTATTGCCGCAGTGGTATGACTTGCACACTGCGGTGTTATTGGATAAAGCTGAGGTCGGTGAAGACATGGGCGACGGTGGAGGAGAGGTTGTGCTGAGCATTTTCGGGGAGCATAGCTTCTGCGAGCGGCGTAGTACTGCTGACTATCGGGAAATACGCGGTAATGCCCGAGGTCAGGCACCTTTCCGCTCCCTCACCGACACAGCCGCAGAAGGCGATAACAGGCTTCCCGAAGCGCTGTGCCGCCTGTGCTATCCTTATGGGAGCCTTGCCCATAGCGGTCTGAGCGTCGAGCCGTCCCTCGCCCGTCACGACTACATCCGCCGAGCGTATCTGCTCCTCAATGCCCGTCTCGCGCATCACCATTTCCGCTCCCGATTCAAGCGACGAGCCGAGGACGTATTTCAGCGCAAATCCGAGACCGCCTGCCGCTCCGACACCCTCGGCGTCCAAGTCGGCTTCGGGGACAAGCTCCGAGCGGATAAGCTCCGCGTAATGTCTGAGAAAGCCGTCCATTATCGGCACCTCTGAGGGCTTTGCTCCCTTTTGCAGAGAGAACACCGCACTGCACCCGTTTTCGCCGCAGAGGACGTTCCTCACATCGCAGGCGGTGCTGAATATGCACTCTCTGAGCTCGGGCAGTACGTTTTCTGTGGAGACGCTCACCGCCTGACCTGCGCCGTATGCGCCGTATCCGACCTCGTTGCCGCGGCTGTCCTTAAAGCTGTACCCGAGAGCCTGCAAACAGCCGATACCGCCGTCATTTGTGGCACTGCCGCCGATACCGATGATGAACCTCCTGCAACCGCTGAGCACAGCGTCGCGGATAAGCTCGCCTGTGCCGAAGGTGGTCGTGTGCATGGGGGAGCGCTCAGTCTCAGCAAGCAGGGGGAGTCCCGAGGCGGCGGCAGCCTCAATAACTGCTGTATTATCGGGGAGTATACAGTATTTTACACCTATCCTCCTGCCCAACGGGTCAGCGGCTTCGACCTCGCGGTAACTTCCGCCGAGACCTTCGGCAAGTGCGGTTACCGTACCCTCACCGCCGTCGGCAAGAGGCATGACCTTCACCTCCGCCGATGGTATCGCGCGGAGTATGCCCTCCGCCGCGGCGCGTCCTGCCTGCATGGAGGTGAGACTGCCCTTGAATGAGTCTATCACAGCAAGTATCTTCATTTTGCACCTCGTATCTGTTGTATCGTTTGATTTGGCTGTTATTGCAGGCGGCGTTCGCATTTGCCTATTATACCACAAACCCTCACTCTGTCAAAACTATACAAGCGCAGTCGGAGACTGCGGTCTTGACAGCCTATCGAGTTTGTGACAAACGCCAGCCAGAGCCGACCGCCAAGAGAGTTATCTGCTCAAAAAGTTTATCGCAAAATTTCAGGGTAAACGACCTCGGACAGCGTATGCCGCCCTGTCGTTTACCCTGAAAGCATATCCTCTGAGATTCCGCATTACTTTGCGGATTCAAGCTTCTTTCTGACCTCTATCATGTGGTTGCGGACAGCGGTTATCTCGCCCGTGTACTTGTTGAACCACTCAACGTCGGCTTCCTTCGGCTCCTCTTGTGTGAGGATAGCCTGAACGAGCGCGGACTGCGAACGTGAACGCTTACGCTCTATCTCCTCAATGGTTCGGAGGCATTTTTTTATCTCGCGTTTATACTTTGTCTTTCTGAACATTATAACACCTACTTTCCCTGTTTATCGACCGAAGCAACTATTTCCCTTATCTCGTCATAGCCCTTGTCGAGATCGCTCAGAACATCGTCAAGAGCTGTTTTGGTCACATCGAGCCGCTCGGTCATCTGTTCGGGGTAGAGTATGAAGCAGTAGTGAAGCTCGTTCACAGCCTTGCTTTTCTCCGAATCATCGCTCTCTATGAGGAATATCATCGCCCTTGCTGTACCGAGGTCGGAGACTATCATTTGGTAGTGCCTGCCGAGGTCGGTATTGCGCTCGAGCCATGTGTCTATCTCATAGGAAGCGTCCTGAAGGCTCTTCTTGTACTCGCGGCGGTATGCCCGCTGAGTCCTCTTTGTCTCATCAATGTAAAGAGCTATGAATATCGCCAGAGCTATCGCCAGTATCAGTGTCAGTATTATCGCCGTCACCATTCTGCGCTTCATCAGCCGTTCCTGATTCACTCTTCATCACTTCACTTTCGGTCTCGCTGAATCCGATGTCTCGGAGCAGCTTTTTCTGTTTTTCGATCTCCTCACGCATGAGCTTTTCCTTCTTCCTGCTCCGTGCGGAGTGCTTTTCATCGAAGTATTCCCTGCCCGTTTTCATGACAGTTACCGCCTCATATACCGAAACGGCGAACATCGGCAGTATCACGAGCAGAAGCAGGAGCTTCCTCGTGTCTCCGAAGGAATTCACGAAACGGAGTATTGCGATCTTGCACTTGTATTTTCCGACGATATTCTCTGCACTGACAGGGTACTTATCTGCTGTGAGATTTGCGTCGCCCTTTGTCGTGAA
>ONNL01000111.1 GCA_900319195.1 uncultured Ruminococcus sp.
TATCTATTATATCACACTCTTTCGGTTTTGTCAACCCCTTTTTCAAAATTTCTTTGAAAAAGTTTGTGTGACCTCTCTTTAAGCCGTCCTCTCGTGGCGACTTTATAATTATATCACCCATTTGGGAAAAAGTCAAGTAGAAGAAACATCATATTTTTCATAGAATTTTGTACAGCTTGCTAATCATATATAAAATAGAAGCAAACCAAACTGAACCGCTCCATTTTGTGCGCACAGCACAAAATGGAGCGGTTCACTCGCTCGGCATGAATCAAATTCAATTCGGCAGAAAGCTCTTTGTCTCAAAGCAGTGCATAAGCAACCGGGAAAACAGCTATATTCTGCCGTCTATTGAGACACTCGCCAAAATTGCGGAGACATTCTCTGTCAGCACCGACTATCTTCTCGGTCTCAGTGACAAGCTGACACTTGATGTCACAGGGCTGAGCAGTGAGCAAGTTCTGCACCTGCAAAGTGTCGTAAACGACCTCAAAGCTGCCTCGGACATAAAAAAAGCGGACTGAACTCAGTCCGCTTTTCTTTAATCATACGACAGCAGCGCCGCGATGATATACTCCTTATCATTCTCCGTTGTCGAGACGGTAACAGCGTCGTCGTCCCACGGCGAGACCTCCGCGATCACGTCAAAATAATACTTATCCTCTATATACTTCTCACGAAACTTCTTATACAGCTTCTTGTCCGAGAGACGCACAACGACTGTTGTCGCTCCGTCCTCTATCTGTTCACGCACGACATCGTCCGCTTCGTCCATAGATTCGGCATACAAGTCGTTATACACATAATAGTTATACTCGTCGGCATCGCACTCAAATGGCTGTGCGGCGTCCTTTGAGGGAGTATGCGTCCTCGAAAACTGATCGTCGTCGCAGAGAAAATAGTTTCTCAGCAGCACATTCGGCTTGTCGGGGTCGTCCCAAGTTACGTCGATGTTGTACCAGTCGCCCTCGATATCCACCTGATTCCATGCGTGATTTTCTCCGTCATCGGTCTTGCCGACTATGACCACGCTTTTCAGTCCCACATCTCCTGCAATGAGGTCAAATGCCTTCGCATAGCCCTCACAGTTAGCCTCGCCTTCAACAAGGCAACCGTATGCCGTCGAGGAATAGCCGTCGTCGTCCTCGCGGATATACTCGCAGTTTTTTATGAGGTAGTCGTGGATAGCAAGCGCCTTTTCGTAATCGTCGTCGCCCTCCAAAGCCTCATCGACCGCATCAAGCTCCGCGTCCTGAAAATCCTCTATCATGTCCTCGTATTCATCCTTGTCAGCACGGTATAGCAGTTCAGCGTCGCGCACCTTGTCCGCGGTATAGTACACCGAGTCAAGATAGAAGAGCTGCGGCTCCTGCTTTTCAAGCATACAGTAGAGCATGGAATAGGTATCACCGTCCACCTCATGCGGAAGGTCGATGTTCGTTTTATGCTTCTCCGCTCCCCTTTTCAGCGCCGTATAGACAGCCTTCTCCTCCTTGGAGAGTTCGCTGTAAAACGGCGAGTTTTTCTCCTCCGACTTGGAGAGATATTCGGGGTCGGGATATTTTTTGAGAAGTCCCGAGTCATATACATATTTTCCGCCGATGACCGCAGTCGCAGCGCAGATGACCAGTAAAACAGCAACCAGTAATTTTTTCATGATCCCCTCCCGTATTTTGCCTACTTCTTATTGTATACCGTATTATTCTTTATCTTGAACCCGGGGAGATTCTCAACAAACTTGCTGAACTTTGAATACCCGTAGGTCTTGACATTGAAATCGGGCTGCTTGGTGCAGAGCTGTTTTTTCAGCTCCCCGAGATTATAGCCCTTTGTCCCGTTTGAATCCACTATCTTTTCGAGCGTTGCCTCTATCCTTTGAAGGTCAGTCTGGTCTGACTTCTGCGAGACGAGTATACTGCTCCCCACCTGTCTGAAGCTCAGGCAGTCGAAGTCCTTGAGAAACTGCGAAAACTTGGAGTAACCGTAGTTTCTCACGTCAAAATCAGGGTAGCGGTTCAGCAGTCTGCTTCCCAGCTCACCGATGTTTATCTCCTCCTCGAGATTTGCATTCTCAGCGATTATGCGGATTATAGCCTTTTCGAGAGTTTTCAGTCTGAGCTTGTCATTGTCCTCGCCCTCTCCGCTGTTCTGCACTTCCTCGTCAGCAAGCACTTCAAGATACTTGAACGCATTGCAGGCTGTACTGAACGGCTTGGGAGTCTTTTTCTCGCCCATTCCGATAACGTGCATACCCGATTCACGAAGCCTTATCGCAAGGCGCGTAAAATCGCTGTCGCTCGATACTATGCAGAAGCCGTCCACATTATGCGAATAGAGTATGTCCATAGCGTCGATTATCATTGCGGAGTCCGAGGCATTCTTGCCCTGAGTGTAGCTGTACTGCTGGATAGGCGTTATGGCATTTTCGAGCGCCATGTTTTTCCAGCTCTGAGTGTTCTGCTTTGTCCAGTCACCGTAAACGCGCTTATAGGTGACGACTCCGTAGTTAGAGACCTCGTCAAAGATGTTCTTGGTGTACTTCGGCGCGACGTTTTCCGCGTCTATGAGCACCGCATAATTCATTTCCTTTTCCATTTTCTCACCTCATCCGTTACTGTAAAAATCCCTCGTCGTCCTTCATATCCGTTTTATTATCATCATAATCCATATCGGCATAGCGCTCGTCTCTCCAGATAGTCCTCAGCAGATTGAAACGCGGGAACCCCGCCTCCTCGGAAAGCTCTCCGTACACCCTCCCGAGTATGCTCACAGCTATCGGGTCAATTACGAGAACAGCTATAAACATGAGATTCATGAACACAAGCACCGCTGAAACGGCTAATACGAACCACACATTGAACATCTTTCTGAAAAAGACAAAGTAAAACAGCAGTGCAAAAAGTATAAGCGTCATGCAGGCGCACATACCCTCACTGCCGCCAAGCTTGCAGATTGGCGACTTGAAGCCGTACATAAGTATGAAAAACATACCAACGCCGAGCAGAAGGATATTTCCCCTCACTACTCCTCGGAGCTGACGTCTGAATTCCTCATATTTTACGGCATCGGCAGTGCACCCGTGATTATATTCCGTCGCCTCAGCCATAGCCTCCGCCGACTTTATTTTTATTTCACCGCGCTGAATATCCTCAGCGGTAACATATTCAAGCTCAGACTGCTTCACGGTACCCCTCCCGTCATGCCTAAGTCTGTTATATACAAAAAATCCCGAAACCTGAAGCTTCGGGATTTGTCGCACCAAGGATATTTCCCCAGTGCATTGGAGCGGATTACGAGGCTCGAACTCGCTACCTCCACCTTGGCAAGGTGGCGCTCTACCAGATGAGCTAAATCCGCATTTTATAAAGGACAGGCAAGGCTTGTCCTTTATGGTGCTTCCGGTCGGAATCGAACCAACGACACGGGGATTTTCAGTCCCCTGCTCTACCGACTGAGCTACAGAAGCATAATGGCGACCCCGAACAGA
>ONNL01000035.1 GCA_900319195.1 uncultured Ruminococcus sp.
GCCGCAGTCCTCTTAGCAGCGGACTTAGCGCTCGATGCTGATGTTTTCCTTGATGCTGTCTTTTTTTCACCCGTGGACTTTCCGGCAGAGGTGCGCTTTCTTGTTTGTCCCTTACGTGCGGACTTCTTTTCAAGGCGCTCATAAGCCTCCGCGTAGAAATACTCCTGCGAGTTTATCTTTTCGTCATCGTCATGGCGGTTTACGTGGACATACGACCCGTCGGGCATCATTATCCTCGCCTTGATATTGTCCTTCATCATCACGCTGAACATCGCGCGGATACGTTTTTTCAGCCTCTCGTCCTCAACGGGAGCAGCCACTTCAACTCTGCGGACGGTATTTCTGCTCATGTAGTCAGCGGAGCCGATATAGATTTTCTGCTCGGGCGAATCCTTGCCAAAAATGAAGATACGGCTGTGTTCGAGGAAGCGTCCGACGATGCTGCGTACACTGATATTCTCGGTGTAGCCGTCAACTCCTGCAATAAGGCAGCAGAGTCCGCGTACAACGAGGTCGATCTTGACACCGGCCTGCGAAGCCTCAACGAATTTTCTGATGATAACGCTGTCGCTGAACGAGTTTATCTTTGCTGCAATGTAGCCCTCTCCCCCGTTTTTAGCTATCTCAATCTGTTCGTCGGTCATTTCGAGGATATGATTCCTCAGACAATGCGGAGCGACGAGCAGTTTTTTTGTCTGCTCTATAAAATTGCCGTTTTCGAGTGAATCAAAGACATTTGCAGCGTCCGCCGCAATGTCCTCGTCGGCAGTCAGCAGCATAAGGTCGGTGTAGAGAGTGGAGGTCTTTTCGTTGTAGTTTCCCGTACCCACCTGAGTTACGTGGTCAGATCCGCCGCCCTGTGCCTTGCGCGTAACAAGCAGCAGCTTTGAGTGCACCTTGTAGTCCTTCAGACCGTAGATGACCCTCACTCCTGCCTTTTGCAGACGCTTCGACCATTCGATGTTGTTCTCCTCATCAAATCTTGCCCTCAGCTCGACCATTACGAGCACGTCCTTGCCGTTTTCGGCAGCGGTACAGAGTGCGTCAATGACCTTGCTGCTGCGTGCAAGACGGTAGAGCGTTATCTTTATCGACGTGACCTTCGGGTCAGCGGAGCACTCCTGTAAGAAGCGGATAAACGTGAGGTTCATCGACTCAAACGGATAGCTCAGAAGTATGTCCTTTGCCTTGACCTGTGCAAATACGGGCTTATTATCCGCGATAAGCGGAGACTTTCTCGGCTGACGGGGAACGAAGTGCAGCTTCGGGTCGTCGCAGAGCTCCTGCAAGTCGAACAGGTAGGAAAGGTCGAGCGGAATGAGCGAGTGGAAAACTCGTGAATTGTCTATTTTAAGCTTTTTGCAGATATAATCAAGTGCGTCGCTGCTGAACTGGTCAAACACCTCAAGGCGAACAGGTTCAAGCTTTTTGCGCTTGATTATGAGCTCCTCCATTCTGTTGCGGAAATCGGAGCCTGTTCCCGAAGCGGCAATATCCGCGCTTCTTGTCAGCCTGATGAGCGCCCTGTCGAGCACCTTGCAGCCCTTGAAGAGCAGATGAACGAAGTGAAGAACGACCTCCTCCTCAAGTATGAAGCGGCGACCGCCGTTTCCGAGGACTATCATTCTCTCGTTTCTGTCGTGCCTTACGGGGACAAGTCCGAGGTTCACGCCCTTTTTCGAGCCGAGCCTTACTACCGCATATATCTCCTTGTTTTTCAGAAACGGGAACGGGAGCGCGTCATTGACAGCTAAACCCGTGATGAACGGCTTTATTTCGCGCTTGAAGTAGAGCTCAAGGAAGGTCAGTTCCTCCTTGGTGACAGTATCGAAGTCAACGTGCTCATAGCCGTAGGGCTTGAGGTCGTCGAACATCTTGCGGTAGGCGTTTTCCGCCCTCGGCTGAAGCCGCCTTACCTCCGTAAATATGGAGTCGAGCTGCTGAGCAGCAGTCATGCCGCTCTTGCCGTCCTTTTTCTTGCCCTTGCTTTTCTCTGCTTCCGTGAGCTTTCCGACGCGGACCATGAAGAATTCATCGAGATTGCTCTGATATATTGCCGAAAATGAAAGCCTTTCAAGCAGAGGATTTTCCGAATCGGTCGTTTCCTCAAGTACACGCTTGTTGAATTTGAGCCATGAAAGCTCTCTGTTTTCGAGGTGTTCCATAATTTCTCCTTTGTGTTATCTGTGGTGGGATGCTGCGGCGGTATTTGTCAATATTTGAAGCTGCCGTTGCCTATAAATTCACATATCAGCGACTCGGGCGGTATGAGCTTGCTGTCGAGCGGCTCAAGCTTTTCGAGTACGGTTATGGTATCCTGAAGCTCGGGAATGTCCTTTATCTCGTCGATACGCTTCATGAAGAAATCCCTGTATGCGCTCATTTCGTATGACATGAAGGTGTCGATGTCATAGTCGGAGCGGTACTTATAAGGCATTATGTACTTGTTTTCGCCGTCCTCGACGCTCCTAAACATATTCATCGTCTCGGTGAGCGAACGCTTGCGGAACTTGCTGTCGCGTACCATTCTGCGAAGCAGACGTACTTTTGAAGGGTGCAGGAGAATGTCTCCGCAGGTTATTCTTGTGCGGACGCTCACGTAGATCTTCCAGATCTTGCTGTCTGGGACTGTGATGACATCGGGGTTGAGAGCGTGAATGCCCTCGAATATGACAAGCTCACCCTGCCTTCTGAGGAAGGGTCTGCCCGAAGCCTCGCGGGTGGAGTTCTTGAAATTATACTTCGGTATCTCTATCTGCTCACAGCGGCTTATCGCCTCTATCTGCTCGTTGAGAAGTTTTTTGTCAACTCTTTCGGGAGATTCAAGGTCCATTTTGCCCTCGCACGCGAGCTGCTTTTCCTCCTCTGTCAGCGGACAGAAATAGTTATCCATTGAGAGCGTGTGAGTCTCGCTCCCCGCGTCGTCGAGGAGCTTTTCGATCATCAGCGCTGTTGTGGTCTTTCCCGAGCCTGACGGTCCCGAGAGCAGTATAACAGGCTTTTCGTCCTTGTGAGCGAGTATCTCATCCGCGATTTTTCTCAGACGATAGAGATAGTCCTCGTTGACTGTATTTATAAATTCAGAGGGGTGGTCTTTTATCCCCTCGTTGATGCGTTTTACTTCAATGTTCATTTGCTGACCCCTTGCTTATAGTTTTATATTCTAATATTATAACATAAATTTGAAGTAATTTCAATCACTATTTTATACAAATTTACGCAAAATTCTTGTGGGATAAATACTATATTTCCATGCTTCTGACGAAAATTAGCGTTCTTCATAAACAAACTGCGTGTATATCCTGAAAGTCCTTGATCGGATGCATATACTGCGAAAGCACGCCTGCGAGGGCTTTCCTTGCCTCTGCTGTACCTATCTGTTTTTTCTTTGATCAAACAGGTTTTTAGAACTGCCCTATATGTATGCCCTTATAAGGACTGAGTACGAAAACACGGCTCAAAACCTTGAAGTGATAAAATCAATGGTCAAGGGTATGGCTGAATCGGCTGAAAAACTGCAATATAAATAGGCTGGTAACAGAGTTGTATTTGAAGTTAAGTTGTGTACTTATCTATCGGGTCATAGAGGAAGCTTAAAAAGGGTTTTCCCCGTGGAAATACGCTTAGGACTTTCTGTATTGACAGCTCGTTTGGTGACAGAATGACGAAATTTCCGCAGGCGCTCTTTACAAAAGAGCTTGGGACTGGTATAATATAGTGTGTATGAAATTTTTGGAAAGAAGTGTTATTAATGACAAAGATCACGATATTTTCAGGCTTCCTCGGTGCAGGCAAGACAACGCTCATCAAGAAGCTCATAAAGGACGGCTTTAACGGTGAAAAGCTTGTGCTTATCGAGAACGAATTCGGTCAGATAGGAATTGACGGCGGTTTTCTTCAGGACGCAGGCATTGAGATAACCGAGATGAACTCGGGCTGTATCTGCTGCAGCCTCGTTGGTGATTTCGGTGAGGCGCTCAAGAAGGTGCTTGCTGAATATGCTCCCGACCGTATCCTCATCGAGCCCTCGGGCGTAGGCAAGCTCAGCGACGTTATCCGTGCCGTTCAGAATATAGATTCGCAGGACATCACTCTTGACGGCTTTGCAACAGTTGTTGACGCAAAGAAGTGCAAGATGTACCACAAGAATTTCGGTGAATTCTTCAACAATCAGATAACCTATGCAAGCTGCATTATCCTCAGCCACACAGCAGGGCTTTCAGAGGACAAGATAAACGAGTGCGTGGCTCTGCTCAGGGAGTGCAATCCTGCTGCGCCTATCGTAACAACAGATTGGGAGCAGCTCACGGGCAGGCAGCTCGTTGACGCTATGACTCAGCAGAATACGCTTGATGACGAGCTTCAGGAACTTCTCGAGGAGGAGACTGCACATCACCACCACCATCATCATGAGGACGGCGAGGAGTGCCACTGCCATGACCACGACCACGATGAACACGAACATCATCATGACCACGATGAGCATGAGCACCACCATGACCATGACGAGCATGAGCATCATCATCACCACGAGGACGGCGAAGAGTGCCACTGCCATGACCACGACCATGACGACCACGAACATCACCACCACCATGCTGATGATGTATTTACAAGCTGGGGACGCGAGACTCCCACTGCTTACTCACAGGACGAGATAAACAACGCACTGAAGGTGCTTGAAGATGAGTCGAAGTACGGCATTATCCTCAGAGCAAAGGGCATAGTTCAGGGCAAGGACGGCGAATGGATACACTTTGACTACGTTCCCGGAGTGCCCGATGTCCGCACAGGCAGTGCAGGCACGATAGGCCGCCTCTGCGTTATCGGCTCAAAGATAAATGAGGACGCGATAGCAGAGCTCTTCCACGCTGAATAAGGAGGCACGGATATGCCAAATAATACAGATGAGATCCCCGTTTACCTGTTCCTCGGTTTCCTTGAATCAGGCAAAACGAAATTCATTCAGGAGACTCTCGAGGACAAGCGTTTCAACAAGGGCGAGCGCACTCTCATACTTCTCTGCGAGGAGGGTATAGAGGAGTACGACCTCACAAAGTTCCCGAAGAAAAATGTTGAGATAAGGAAGATAGAGGACCAGTCAGAGCTCACAACAGCCAATTTACAGCGCTTTGTTGACGAGACTCATGCGGAGCGCGTTATCGTCGAATACAACGGAATGTGGCTCGTGAACGAATTCTTCAACGCAATGCCTGAGAGCTTTGTTGTGTATCAGGTGATGTTCTTTGCCGACGCGACCACCTTCCTCAACTACAATGCCAACATGAGAAGTCTCGTTGTGGACAAGCTCAACCTCTGCGAGCTCGTTGTGTTCAACCGTTTTCAGAATCCCGACGACGTTATGCAGTTCCACAAGATAGTCCGCGGAACGAGCCGCCGTACAGAGATCGCCTACGAATTTGTTGACGGAAACGTCTCCTACGACGACATTGAGGACCCGCTCCCGTTTGACGTGGAAAAGCCTGAATTTGTCATTGAGGACAGGGACTACGCTCTCTTCTACCGTGACATAATGGACGACCTTGAAAAGTACGACGGAAAGGTCATAACCTTCAAGGGCGTGACTACCCGCAACCCGAAATTCCCGAATAATACATTTGCTGTCGGACGCAATATAATGACCTGCTGTGAGGCTGATATCCAGTACTGCTGGTTTGTTGCCGAGGTCGATGATGCGGCAGAGGTTCGTGAAAAGGGCTGGGTGATCGTAAAAGCAAAGGTTCAGGTGCATAAGCATAAGTTCTATCGCGGCAAGGGTCCCGTTCTCAGCGTGATAAGCATTACTGACTCCGCTCCGCCCGAACAGCCTGTGGCTACTTTCTATTGATGGATCTATTCGGGGGAAACCCTTTTTAAGCTCCTCTCGAAAAAACACACAATAGAACATAGCAGACGCGCTGATAAGCATAATCGGGGAAGCCTCGCTCAGAGACTTCCCCGATTTTATAATATTCATTTCATCTTGGTCTTATAGAACATCCACACGAATTCCACCGCGCCTATGCCGATGAATGAGAGCATAGTCTTCATGGTAGGCTTTTTCACCTTAAACCGCGTAATAAAGGCGATCGCAATTAGGAACAAGGCAATTCCGTAGACATTGTCGAAATACTCAATGCCTATATCCTTGCGGAAGCTGTAAAGCAGAGGCAGGATAAGCGAAACGCTCGTGACTGGCAGACCCTCGTAGACCTTGCGGACGTCGTCAGTCGTTTTCTGTCTTGTCTCCTCGGCAACGTTGAAGTAAGCGAGCCTTATTACCGCGCATAGCGGAAATAGTATGAGCACAGGGACATCGAGCCACGTGTCCATTCCTATCGAATAGCCGATAACGGCAGGAAGTACGCCGAAGCATACAAGGTCGCAGAGCGAATCTATCTGTATTCCGAATTTCTTTTCGGATTCTGTTCTGTTCTTTTTTGTACGGGCTACCTTCCCGTCAAACATATCGCAGAGTCCCGATATCATCAAGCAAGCCATAGCGTAAGTCGGGTGCGGTGTACCGCTTTCGCCGAGACAGAAGAAAATACCGAGACATGATGAAACAAGGCTGAGATATGTAAGAATAACAGTATAGCTATAATATCCTATCATTAAATAATACCCCGATCAATTCATTCATTGATGTATATACAATCATTATATCACAGATGCTCCCGTTTTTCAAGACCTATATGCAATTTTTTATGTTTCTAAACAATTTTTTTCATATTTGAAATAGTTTATCGTAATACTATAGCAAACGACAAAAGTTTTTGGAGTTTGCTATTTGCCGATTGCAGGGCACTTTAAATCATTTTTTATAGTCAACGTCGAATTATTTTTGACGTTGACTATAATATATGAGCCTATATGTGTTTATTCGTGAGTTGACTCTCTGAGATAGAGGCTTTCTCGGATTTCGTGCCTGAAGGCTTTGCTTAAATTTTCTCCCCATACAGCACTCGTAAAGACTGACCGTCTTTCGTAAC
>ONNL01000016.1 GCA_900319195.1 uncultured Ruminococcus sp.
AGCTTTTCGGACTTTTCCCAGCCTAAGCACGGGTCGGTGATAGATTTACCGTAGATATTCTCGCCTATTTTCTGCGAGCCGTCCTCGATATAGCTCTCTATCATGAGACCCTTGACGAGATGCTTTATCTCGGCGCTGTGGCGCATACTATGGAGGACTTCCTTAGCGATCCTTATCTGTTCGAGGTACTTCTTACCCGAGTTGGAGTGGTTAGTGTCCACGATAAGAGCGGGGTTCTTGAGGTCATCTCTTGAAGCATAGATCTCAGCGAGGTGCATGAGATCTTCATAGTGATAATTCGGGGAAGCGTTTCCTCTTGAATCGACATATCCGCGGAGGATAGCGTGTGCATAGGGATTGCCGTCGCTCTTGGCTTCGCAACCTCTGTAAATGAAAGCGTGACGGTGCTGAGCAGCAGTGATGGAGTTCATCATTACCGAAATATCGCCGCCAGTGGGGTTTTTCATACCTACGGGGATAGGGACTCCGCTTGATACGAGACGGTGCTGCTGGTTCTCAACTGAACGAGCTCCGACAGCGATGTAGCCGAGGAGGTCGTCGAGGTAGCTGTAATTCTCGGGGTAGAGCATCTCGTCAGCGGCGCTGAAGCCTGTCTCTGCGAGTGCACGCATATGGAGATTTCTTACAGCGATGATACCGCTCTTGAGGTCGGGGTTGCCTGTCGGGTCGGGCTGGTGGAGCATTCCCTTGTAGCCGTCGCCCGTTGTTCTCGGCTTACCCGTGTAGATACGGGGTATCATCAGTATCTTGTCCTTGACCTTTTCCTGAATCTCGCGCAGACGAGTGATGTAGTCGATAACGCTGTCCTCGTTGTCTGCCGAGCAGGGACCTATGATAAGGAGGAACTTATCCGACCTTCCGTCGAATACTTCCTTAATTTCCTCGTCGCGCTTTGCCTTGATGTCTATGAGCTCCTGTGAGAGAGGATGAGCCGCCTTTATTTCGGTAGGGTGCGGCAGTTCTCTGATTATATTCATTCCCATTTTTAATTACTTCCTTTTATTTGATTTTACTTGATAAATACGTCTGTGCCGAATCTCATTGCGAGCTGGTCACAGAGCACAAGTGCTGTCATGCTGTCAACGACTACCCTTGCCCTGTGTACGATAGCAGGGTCGTGGCGTCCCTTAATGGTTAGCCTTGTGTTTTCATTCGTCCTGAGATCGACGGTGTCCTGTTCCTTATATATCGACGGGGTAGGCTTTATCGCAGTCCTGAAAATTATCGGCATTCCGTTGGATATACCGCCGTTTATGCCGCCGTTGTGATTGGTCTGCGTTACGACCTTCCCGTTAATAAATCGCAGAGCGTCATTGGCTATGCTTCCGCGCATATCAGCAAGTGCAAAGCCGTCACCGAACTCCGTGCCCTTGACCGCGGGTATGCTGTAAAGGGCGTGCGCGAGGGAGCTCTCAAGTGTATCGAACCACGGCTCACCAACTCCCGATGGCATACCGTAAACCGCAGTTTCAAGCCGTCCGCCGACACTGTCGCCGTCATCACGGGCAGCCTCGATAGCGGCGATCATCTGCTGCTTTTTCTCACTGTCGAGCACGGCGATGTCCATTTCACCGAGAGCCTTTATGTCCTCGGGAATGTCCCCGAAGCCTCGGTCAAAGACTCCGCCGCAGCTGAGAATGTGCGTCCCTACGGTGATACCGAGTCCTTCAAGAGCCTTTATCGCAACAGCGCCTGCCGCGACTATGCCTGCTGTCATCCTTCCCGAGAAGTGACCTCCGCCGCGGTAGTCCTGATAGCCGTGATACTTTTCATTTGCCGTGAGATCGGCATGACCGGGACGCGGCTTGTAGGCAAGCTCGCCGTAATCACTGCTGTGAGTGTCCGCATTTTCTATGATGAAGGTGATGGGAGTACCCGTAGTCCTGCCGTTGAACACACCGCTGACTATCCTTACCTTGTCTGCCTCATGGCGAGCCGTCGATATTTTTCCGACAGATCTGCGCTTGTCCATCTGAGCGGCTATAAACTCCTCATCAACGGGAATGCCTGCCGCAAGACCGTCAAGCACGGCACCTATCGCAGCTCCGTGGCTCTCACCGAAAATCGTCACAGCGACGCTCGTTCCGAATGTATTTTTCAAGGCTCTCATCTCCTTTTTCATCATTTCACAATAGATATTATATCACCCTAAAGTGCTAAAGTCAATACGTAATTTTAACGATTCACAGGTGCAAAGCAATAAAGTAAATGTGCAATTTGCATACAAACTCACTCGAACATCTTCGTTGAGAGATAGCGCTCACCCGTATCGGCTAAAAGCGCAACTATGGTCTTTCCCTTATTTTCGGGGAGCTTTGCAAGCTCGACCGCTGCCCATACTGCCGCTCCCGAGGATATGCCGACGAGCACTCCTTCGTTCCTTGCGCATTCTCTCCCAAAGCGGTAAGCCTCTTCGTCGGGGCAGTCCATTATCCTGTCGTAAATCTCGGTGTTGAGGGTCTCGGGGACGAAATTTGCCCCTATGCCCTGAATGTCGTGGACTCCTGAGCGACCCTCCGTGAGAACAGGTGAGGATTTTGGCTCTACGCCGATTATCTCGATGTCTGCATTCTGCTTTTTCAGATATGCTCCGACACCGCTGAGAGTGCCGCCCGTTCCTATGCCTGCGACGAATATATCGACCGTGCCGTCTGTGTCGTCCCAGATCTCAGCGCCCGTTGTTGCCTCGTGTACGGCAGGATTCGCAGGATTTGTGAACTGTGAGGGGATAAAGCTCCCCTCGATAGTCTGCGAGAGCTCATCAGCCTTTGCGATAGCGCCGGCCATGCCCTTTGCAGCCTCGGTCAGCACGACCTCCGCACCGTATGCTCTCATTAGCCTGATGCGCTCAATGCTCATATTTTCGGGCATTGTGATGATAACTCTGTATCCGCGCTGTGCACCGATAGACGCAAGACCGATGCCCGTACTGCCGCTCGTTGGCTCGATTATGGTGCTGCCTGCCTTTAGTATGCCCTTTTTTTCGGCATCGACTATCATTGCGAGGGCAACTCTGTCCTTGACGCTGCCGGCAGGGTTGAAATACTCAAGCTTTGCGAGTATTTTTGCTCCGAGGGCAAATTTCTTCTCTGTATTTTTAAGTTCGAGCAGCGGAGTTCCTCCGATAAGCTCGTCAACTGAACTGTAAACCTTCATTTCAGGTCGCTCCTTTTATAATGTATACCTATATTATATCAAATCGCCAAAAAATTGTCAATGTGCCTGAATAGTGCATATGTGAAATGTTTTCACATTCTACTTGATTTTTTTGTGAAAAAGACGTATACTTATTATAAGTAAATTTTTCTTGCGAAGGGACGTGAGGATTTGATATATATGCTTGAGGACGACGAGGGTATCCGCGATTTCGTTATCTATGCCCTCAACAGCTCGGGACTTGAAGCCGAGGGCTTTGAGGCTCCGTCGGCATTCTGGAAACGAATGGGGGAGCATATCCCCGAGCTGCTGCTGCTCGATATAATGCTGCCCGAGGAGGACGGCTTCTCGGTGCTCTCAAAGCTGAGAGCCGACCATGCCACGAAGCGCCTGCCCGTTATCATGCTGACGGCGAAGGGCGACGAGCGCGACAAGGTAAGGGGACTTGACGGCGGTGCTGACGATTATGTGTCGAAGCCGTTCGGAGCAATGGAGCTGATCTCTCGCATAAAGGCGCTGCTCCGCAGGACTGCGGCGGATACGGATGATATAATAGCTGTCGGCGGACTGTCGATATGTCCGTCAAAGCATGAGGTAACTGCCGAGGGGAAAGCTGTCCCTCTCACACCGAAGGAATACGACCTGCTGCTTTTGCTGATGAAAAACTGCGGAAAAGTCTTTTCGCGCGACACGCTTCTCAAAGAGGTGTGGGGATATGATTTCAGCGGCGAGAGCAGGACGGTAGATGTCCACATACGGACGCTGCGCTCGAAGCTCGGGAGCTGCGGCGATATTGTCTGCACCGTGAGAGGTGCAGGATACAAGGCAGGTGAGCCTCTTGACTAAGAAAATTTTCCGAAGCATTTTCATCTATGCTGCGATAGCCGTAATGCTGACCATTACAATTATGGTCGTGCTGATGAACAGGCTCGGCTATGAGACCCTTGACGACAGGCTGAGGACGGAGACAAATGTGCTCGCACACGGCGTTGAGCGCTCGGGAGCAGGCTTTCTGAGCGATGCCGACCTCGGCTGTGTGGACGCTGTACTGATCTCGGAGGACGGTTACATCATTTTTGCGGAGAATGAAAAGCTCACGGGCAGAAGGGCTGACTATCCCGAGGCTAAGGCTGCTCGCAGGGAGGGCAGCGGCTCGACCTCGAAGTTTTCGTTCATTTCGTCGCAGACTGAGATAAACTGCGCTGTAAGGCTGCGCGACGGCTCTGTGCTGAGGACATCGGCGCGTCCGCACTCGATAATGACGCTGTACGGCGGATTTCTCGGCTCGGCACTGTTCCTGCTCGGGACAGCGCTCCTTACCGCGATACTGCTTGCGAGGTTCATATCGAAAAAGATAATGAAGCCGATAAACTCGATAAACCTCGAAAATCCGAAGATGAAACGCGCCTATCCCGAGTTGAAGCCGCTGCTGAAAAGACTGCGTGCACAGAACAGCAAGGTAAAGATACAAATGGAGGAGCTCCGTCACAGCAGAGAGCAGTTTGAGGCGATAACCGAGAGCATGAGCGAGGGACTTGTTTTCGTGAGCCCGAAATTCATGATACTCAGCTGTAATTCGGGAGCGCTGAAGCTTCTCGACGCACCGTCGGGCTGTGAGGGGATAAGCGTTTTCAGTCTGAACAACACCGACAGCTTCAGGCATTGCGTACAGAATGCGGCAGGCGGAAAGCGCTCGGACTGCATACTCGAGATAAACGGCGAAAACAGGCAGATAATCGCAAGTCCCTCGAGAAATCACAGCATGGTGAACGGCGTTGTCATCTTCATCATGGACGTTACCGAGCACCAGCAGCTTGAGACCATGCGCCGCGAGTTCACGTCGAATGTCTCGCATGAGCTGAAAACTCCGCTCACGACTATCTACGGCATTTCCGATATGCTCGCAAACGGACTTGTCAAGCAGGAGGACGTTCAGAAATTCGGCGGAAATATCCGCAGCGAATCGGAACGCCTGATAACGCTGATAAACGACATAGTTTCGCTCTCGAAGCTCGACGAGGGAGCAGTCCCCGAGGAGAATGAGCCTGTTGACCTCTATGCGCTGTCCGACGAGATAATCGGGCGGCTGAAAATGGCCGCGGACGAAAAGAAGGTGAGCTTCAGGCTCCGCGGCGACCATGTCACATACGTCGGAAACCGCGTGATACTCGACGAGATAGTTTTTAATCTCTGTGACAATGCGGTGAAGTATAACAAGGACGGCGGCAGAGTTGACGTGAAGATATCGCATATCCCGAAGTATGCGCTGATAACGGTCAGCGATACGGGAGTCGGCATACCCGAGTACAGCCTTAACCGAATTTTCGAGCGCTTCTACCGCGTTGACAAGAGCCGCTCGGGGAAGATAAAGGGTACAGGTCTCGGACTTTCTATCGTAAAGCACGGAGTAATGTACCATAACGGCGATATTCATGCCGAGAGCACTGTCGGGGAGGGCACTACCTTCACGGTGAAGCTCCCCGTTGAGAAGTCCTCGGATAAGGCAGAATAAAAACTGTCGGTCGTTACTGATCGGCGATCGCGTATTTGCCAAAAGAACATAAAGTAAAAGCCGCACATTCAATGTGCGGTCTTTTCTTCTGATTTGTCCCAATAAATTCAGATACTGATATGTCCTGTCAGACATTATCAAAATATATGTCAGCAGCCGCTATTGTGCAGAGGGCGGCTGCGTGCATATCAGAGGCTGAAGCCGGTAACTGCCTTTCTTATCGCAATGAGGTCAAAGACATTCAGCTTGCCGTCCTTTATCATGTCGGCTAATGAAGCCTGTGCTGCGGTGAGTGTTGTATCACCGAGCAGATATTTGTCGAAGAGCACGAGGTCGGCTACTGAGAGTGTACCGTCCGCGTTTACGTCGCCGCCGAGTGCGGCAGAAGTCTTTTCCGCAGCCATTACCGCGTAGTTGATGCAGTACGCGGACTGACCGTTTGAGCCGAGAGTTACCGTCTCGCCCGACGCTATTTCCTTCTTGTAGATGTCAAAGGTCACGTCGTTGCTTGTGGTCGCCTGTGAGCCGAGCCTTGTGTAGTCCGCGAGCCATGAGGGGAGATTCTCCACACGGCTGTCAAGGCAGATGTAGAGCACCATATCGCCGCCTGCCGTGAATGTCGCAAGGTCGGTGGTACAGCTCTTTGCGTCGCATGAATTCAGCAGTATCTCAGCGCCGCTGAGCTCGTCGGGGAGCGTTGCAAGTGTGAATGCTCTGTCTCCGAAAATCAGCGAGCCGACAGCCGCATTTTCGCCTATCGCCCAGTACGAAGGATTTGCTCCCTCGCTGACGGTGACGTTTTTGAAGAATCTGCCGTTTATCGCAACAGGCTCTTTGCCGAATACGAAGCTATCCATATTGCAGAGGTAGCCGTCGCCGCCTGTGAATTTCAGATAGAGGTTATGCTGACCGCTGAGAGTCGGTATCGTGAATGAAAAGTCCTGATAATCGCCGAATCCCGTAGTGCCCGCGAAGCTTATCTTTGCGTCGGGAGATGTGCCTATGCTGTCAAGATAGAGCTCGATAGTGCATGGATTTCCCGAGATCCTGCCCGTGAAGGACTTAGCTCCGTCACCGAAATCGACCTTGCGGTACATGGTGTAGTCGCCGTTTTCGATGAAGCCGATGTTCTGACCGCCTGTTGAGAGGTCCTCGGTCATTATGCCGCTCTGTGAAGCGCAGCTCTCAGCCTCGATAGTCTCGAATGCGGATACGGGGTCAACAGCGTTTTCGGGCGAAGGAGTAACTACTCCTTCGGGGAATGAGTTGACCGTGAGGTCGTTTGCGTAGTATTCGATATTGTTATAGCCGAGACCGCAGTAATCGCCTGTAGCGTCAGAAGCGTCGTTCGGGTCGAGACCGCGGGCGAGCTCCCAGTCGTCAGCCATTCCGTCGTTGTCGGCATCTGTTATCTCCTTTGTGAGAACAGCCGAGGGGTAGGTGTAGACCGTGCCGCAGGCAATGCTGTACTTGTCGAGGTCGGTGACTGTCGAGTCGTAAGCCTCAGTACCACTGCAAGTGCCTGTGCCGTTTGCTGTCTCGTAAGCGCACTGCCTGTCGATAGCCGTCCTCTTGTCAGAGGTTATGCCGTTTCCTGCGTATGCGATTACGTGGTCGTAGGAGGAAGCTGCGCTCTCGCAGGTCGTTGCAGTCGAGACATTCTCGCCGCTGTTGCTTATCTGGAAAGCAGCAGCGCTGTACAGGTCGTCCTTGGTAATGCCTATGCTCTCCTTGACGGTAACGCCCGACCAGTTGTCATTTGTTATCGCGTGGAATGAGCCGTCCTTGTTGATAAGGCGGTTGCCCGCACAGTAGACCTTGAAATTCTGCGGACTGGTGCTGCTGTCAACGTACATCCAGTGGTAGCCGCCCGTGGTGGAGTTGCCTGCCTTGAGGGTGTTGTTGACATAGTTGAGATGACCTATCGTGCCGTATGCGGTCTGATAGCCCCAGTCGTAGATTATGTTGTTCGTGAAATCCGCAGTAGCCGTCCCCTGTACCTTTCCGCGGAAGTTACGCGAGACGTTGTGGATTATGAGGTTGTGGTCGAAGGTGAGATTTCCCTTGCCCATCATTATGCCGAAGCCGTGCAGTCCCTTTGCGTGACCGCCCCACGAGTCAGCAGGACCGAGCACGGAATACTGTACGGTGTAATTTTCGTTGTTGGAGTAGAGACCCCATTGTTCGTCGGTGGTCCAGCCCATTGAGCAGTGGTCGATTATTGAATTAGAGCCTTTTGCACCGCCCCAGGCGTCGTTGCCCGAGCTTGTGGAGGCATACGGACCGGGACGTGAGCTGATATAGCGGCAGATGATGTTGTCGCCGCTCATGCCCATTTTGTAGTTCTTCAGCGTGATGCCCGAGCCGCCGGGAGCTGTCTGACCGAGAATGGTGACATTGCTCTGGCAGAGGATGTTGCCCTTGAGCTCGATGGTGCCGCTTACGTCGAAAACGACTATTCTTCCCGACTGGCTGACAGCGTCGCGGAAGGAGCCTGTGCCGCTGTCGTTGAGATTTGTTACGTGATATACGGTGCCGCCGCGTCCGCCTGTGGAATACTTGCCGCCGCCCACAGCTCCGGGGAATGCCAATACTCGACCGTCGGCAGCAGAAGCCGTTACCGTGGTATCGGTGCGTGAGGGCACAGAGGGCGCAGTGCCGTAAAACGCTGTTGTTATGCCTATCAGAAAGGCAGCGAGCTTAGCTGATCTTCTTTTCATTACATTACCTCCTAAAATTTAAAAAATAATAAAACGCATAATTACCAATTATATTATACACTATTACACCAAAAATTTCAATGAATAATAGTATTTTTTATTTGCTTTTCAACGCCTCATAGTTCATATTCGGAGACGGTGATGTGTAAAATAATCTCCTTCCTCTGAAAAATAGTGAACAGAACGCATTTTCGGCTTATTTTTTGAATAAAGTATTGAATTTTTTTGCTCTTTGTGTTATACTGTAAGGAGCGGATTTTTTCTGCGATAACGGCATGGCTGTGTGCCGAAGAAGCACAGTCCCGCAGAAGCGGTATGGAGAAACTATGGAGCTTAACAATTTATTTTTGACACTTTCCCAGCAGGCACAGGTCGAGGACCCAACACTATTCCCGTTTTCGTTCAATCTTCACCTCGTTTTTGTGTGCCTCGGAGTTATTTTTTTCGTGTTCAGATTCTTAAAGCAAAGAAAGCCGTATCAGATGATAATGTCGGCGGCTATGCTCTGCTCGCTCGGGATATGGCTCTCTGAGAGCAGAAAGCTGTTCTATTTCATTGGGCTGCTCGAGCTCATCATGCTGATAGCGGCATTCGTTACATCTATCGTCTGCAAAAAGGACGAGAATGACGAGAAGCCCGACGGCGACGGTAAGGAGTCCGATGAGGAGAAGGCTTCCGACAGCGCTGACGATGAGGACAGCAAGGAGAGCTCTGACATGGCTGAGGACACTTATACCGACGAGGAAGAGGGAGAATAAGCTGTGAAAATATCGGTTCTTGACTGGAGCACCGTTACAACGGGCGATATCTCCTCCGAGGCGATAGAGGCTCTCGGTGAGGTGAACTTCTTCCCGAGCACTGCTCCCGAGGATACTGTGAAAAATATCGGGGACGCAGAGATTGTCCTCTGCAATAAGGTGCTCATTACGCGCGAGGTAATGGACGCCTGCCCGAATATCCGATATATCGGACTTTTTGCGACAGGCTTCAACAATGTTGACATCGAAGCGGCAAGAGAAAAGGGGATAGTTGTCTGCAACGCGGGACAGTATTCCACAAATGCCGTTGCACAGCAGGTCTTTGCATACATACTTGAAATATTCGGCAGGATAAACGAATATGACAGGGCGGTAAAAAACGGCGAATGGGTACGCTCTCCGCTGTTTTCTTATTTCCCGATACCTACGGCAGAGCTTGCAGGGAAAACGCTCTCGATAGTCGGCTACGGCTCGATAGGACGTAAGGTCGCGGAGATAGGAAATGCCTTCGGCATGAACATCGTCGTCAATACGAGGACAGCTCCCAAGGACTGTCCGTATGAGGTCACAGACCTCGAAACAGCCGTAAAAAAGGCAGATGTGCTGACATTCCACTGTCCGCTGACAGATAAGACGGAGAATATCATCGACCGCTCACTGCTCTCGATGATGAAGCCTGCGGCAGTCCTCATAAACACCGCTCGCGGCGGTCTTGTGAACGAGGACGAGCTTGCAGAGGCCCTCAACAGCGGCACTATCGCCTACGCCTGCCTTGACGTGCTCCGAAGGGAGCCTATGTCGCCCGATACTCCGCTGAGAAATGCAAAAAACTGCATCATCACCCCGCACATTGCGTGGTCGCCTCTCGAAACGAGGGAGCGCCTTGTGAGGATAGTCAGCGACTGCGTGAGGTCGTGGCAGAACGGCGAGATAAAGAATAAGGTCAACTGAGGTTTGAATATGAGAAATATATCGAAGAAAAAGAGGATAGTCATAAAGCTCGGAACATCGACACTTGCCCATAAGACAGGCAGGCTCAATATCCGCAGGATGACGAACCTCGTGCGTGTCATTTCCGACCTTCACAACTCCGGACGTGAGATAATCATTGTCTCGTCGGGAGCTGTCGGACTCGGTGCAGGAAAGCTCGGACTTCCTGAAAAGCCGAGGGATACACGTACAAAACAGGCAGTTGCGGCTATCGGTCAGTGCGAGCTCATGCACGTATATGACGATATGTTTGCGAAATACAGCGTCACCGTGGCGCAAATACTGCTGACAAAGGCTATAATCAGCAACCCGAGTCACTGCGAGAACTTCAAGAATACGGTCGAGCAGCTCGTGGCTATGGGTGTTATCCCGATAATCAACGAGAACGACACAATTGCCATTGATGAGCTGGAGCTTGAGATAGGCGAGAATGACTCGCTCTCGGCACTGGTCGCACAGCTTTCGGGTGCCGACCTGCTGCTCATACTCTCGGACATCGACTGTCTCTATGATGACGACCCGCACACTAATCCCGATGCAAAGCCGATAAGAGTCGTGAAGGAGATAACTCAGAAGATAGAGTCGGTCGCAGGCGGAGCAGGCTCAGGTCTCGGCACGGGCGGTATGTCCACGAAGATAAATGCCGCAAGGATAGCCGCTGATGCAGGCATTGACATGGTGATAATGAACGGACGTGACCCCGAGCTTCTTTATGATGTCTTTGAGGACAAGGAGATCGGCACGATATTTGAATTTATGAGGTGAGGATATGAGCTATACTGAAGAACTGGGAAGGAATGCGAAAGTCGTTGAGCTGAAAATAGCGGCTTCGGGCACTAAGATAAAAAATGACGCACTTGCGGCTGTTGCAAAGGCTCTCCGCGAAAACAGGGAGAGGATAATCAGCAAAAACGCAATGGACCTCAAGGCTGCTGCCGAGAACGGAATGTCCGAGGCAATGCTGGACAGGCTCCGTCTTGACGATGCTCGCATAGAGGGCATGGCACAGGGCGTTGACAAGCTTATCGAGCTGACTGACCCTGTGGGAGAGGTCATTGAAGGCTTCATGCGTCCCAACGGTCTGAAGATAGAAAAGACCCGTGTTCCGCTCGGAGTTATCGGGATAATCTACGAATCACGCCCGAATGTCACTGTTGATGCGGCGGCTCTCTGCCTTAAATCAGGCAATGTCGTCATATTGAAGGGCGGCAAGGAAGCATTAAATTCCAACATCTGCCTCGGTGACATCATGAGGGAGGCTGTTGAGAGCGTGGGACTTCCTGCGGACATCATTCAGGTCGTGAACAACACCTCGCGTGAGACTACAAACGAGCTCATGCGTCTTAACGGCTATGTTGACCTGCTTATCCCGAGGGGAAGCGCAAGGCTCATCAACGCTGTTGTGCAGAATGCCACAGTTCCCGTAATACAGACTGGTGCGGGCAACTGCCACGTATATGTTGACAGCTCTGCCGAGCTTGAAATGGCAGTGGATATAACCGACAACAGCAAGACTCAGAGACCGTCCGTGTGCAATTCTATCGAGAGCCTTCTCGTGCACAAGGACATCGCGGATAAGTTCCTGCCGATGATAGCAGAGCGCTTTAAGTCGCATAACGTGAAGATATACGGCTGCGACAGGACAATGGCTGTTCTGAGCGAGGCTGAAAAGGCTACCGAGGCCGAATATGCGACGGAGTTCAACGACTACGTTATCGCTGTAAAGGTCGTAGATTCGATAGATGAGGCAATTGCTCACATCAGAAGATATAGCACAAAGCACTCGGAGTGTATAGTTACAAGCTCGCTTGAAAATGCACAGAAATTCCAGCGCGAAGTCGATGCGGCTGCGGTATATGTCAACGCTTCAACGCGATTCACCGACGGCGGCGAGTTCGGATTTGGCGCAGAGATAGGAATTTCAACTCAGAAGCTCCACGCAAGAGGACCTATGGGACTCCGCGAGCTCACTACGGTAAAATATCTGATAAACGGAAACGGTCAGATTAGATAATTTTATTTTGGACACTGCCGCTTTTGCGCGGTGCCGACTGAAATCTCAGGAGGAAAAATGGCAATCAGAAAAGATCTGAATGATATGCTCAACAGTCTCAGGAACGATGACGGAGAAAAAAAGAAACCCGAGTCTATGACGGAGAGCGTTCACAGAAAAAGCAAGTATGATGATATGTCGCTGGACGATCTGCTGAATTCGCTCAAGGCGGAGAAGCTGGAGGAGTTAAACGCTCAGAAGGAGAGCGGTCCCGAAAATTCGGCGGAGACTGCGGCTCCCGAGGCTGTAAAGCCGAAGCATAAGAAGATAGTTATCTCTAAAGAGCTCCCCGATTACGAGGCTATCCGTCAGCGCGAGCTTGAAAAGGACAGAGCTGAAAAGGCTCGCCTTGAAGCCGAGAGACTTGAAAAGGAACGACTCGAGAGGGAACGCCTTGAAGCTGAGAGACTTGAAAAGGAACGTCTCGAAAGGGAGCGCCTTGAAGCTGAGAGACTTGAAAGGGAACGACTCGAAAGGGAACGCCTTGAAGCTGAGAGACTTGAAAAGGAACGACTCGAAAGGGAACGCCTTGAAGCTGAGAGACTTGAAAAGGAGCGACTCGAAAGGGAACGCCTTGAAGCCGAGAGACTTGAAAAGGAGCGACTCGAAAGGGAACGTCTTGAAGCTGAGAGACTCGAAAAGGAGCGACTCGAGAGGGAGCGTCTTGAAGCCGAGAGACTCGAAAAGGAGCGTCTCGAGAGGGAGCGCCTTGAAGCTGAGAGACTTGAAAAGGAGCGACTCGAGAGGGAACGCCTTGAAGCTGAGAGACTCGAAAAGGAGCGACTCGAGAGGGAGCGCCTTGAAGCTGAGAGACTTGAAAAGGAGCGTCTCGAAAGGGAGCGCCTTGAAGCTGAGAGACTTGAAAAGGAGCGTCTCGAGAGGGAGCGCCTTGAAGCCGAGAGACTTGAAAAGGAGCGACTCGAAAGGGAGCGCCTTGAAGCCGAGCGGTCTGAAGCTGAGGAAGTCCCCGTTCAGCTTGATGATGATACTGACGCTGAGGACCTCATAAATTCGGCACTGGAATCAATAAGAAATGACGACGCGGAGCTCGACGGCGAGCTTGGCGATCATGAGGTACAGCAGGACGAGGACACTCAGTCTGATGACGGAGAAGCTGATGACACAGCCGAGGAAGATGATACCGACGATGGCAGCGGCAAGGTCGAAAGGCTTATCGACGGTATGCGCGAGGACGCTGAAAATGCGATAGCTGACCTTGAAAAGCCCACTGCACCTGCGGAGGAGGCTCCCGAGGAGAAGAGCGTCACCGAGGAGACCGAGGCGGAAGAAGCTCAGGAGGAGCCTGAAAAGCCGAAGCTCATAGCATCGCTCAACAAGATACTCGACGAGGACCCGAATGAGATAATCGACGAGCGCAGTGTGAAAACTGAGGAGAGCGCGGAAATGCCTGCCGAAAAGGACAGCGGCAAGGTCAAGAAGCGCCTGTATGCCGTGCTTGGAGCGGTATTCTCGGTGTTTGCAGTCATCGGACTTATCACGGTGATAGTCAAGGGAGTCGGATTTTTCCGCGGCTTTGCTTCGGGTGAAGTCAGAAAGGACGGCTTCACGGAGGTAATTTATCCCGAGGTAATAATGGACATTGAGTCCTTCAACGACCCGTCAGAGCTTACGTCCGACCAGATATTGACTGCGGCGATATGGTCGATAATCATGGACGACGACGCTGTCGCAAAGTATAATTCCGCGGCGGGTACGGGTATAATCTCTATCCCGGACGTTGACGTTGAAGCGCGTGCAGTCGAGCTCTTCGGTGAGGATCACCCTGCATTCCGGCATACTACGCTCGGTCCCGTTGAATCGAAGTTCTTCTATTCAAACGGCGCTTATAATGTGGAGCTGAGACCTGTTACGTTTACATATTCACCCGA